>CAKUVB010000045.1 GCA_934693215.1 uncultured Candidatus Melainabacteria bacterium | reverse complement strand
AAAAATAAAGCTGCAGAAAAAGTAAATGCATCTTTATTCACATCTAAAATCCCAAACAATATCAATATTACTAAACGAGCTTCTAAATCAGAAATCATAAACATCATCAATGAAGTTTCTAACAAATATAATGTTGACCCTAAACTAATTGAAGCTTTAGTAAAACAAGAATCAGGTTTTAACCCTAACGCAAAATCAAAAGCTGGTGCTTTAGGCTTGATGCAATTAATGCCATCAACAGCTAAAGGCTTAGGTGTAACTGACCCTATGGACGTAAGACAAAACATTGAAGGCGGAGTTAAATATGTTAAATCGATGTTAGACAGATTTAATGGTAATGTTATCCTAGCTCTTGCTGCATACAATGCCGGTCCAAATGCAGTAAAAAGATATGATGGAGTTCCTCCTTACAAAGAAACTCAAAACTATGTAAGATCAATTCTTGCTAATTATCTATAATAAAAAAGATTCCTTATCAGGAATCTTTTTTTATTAACTAATATGTTCTTTTGCACACTTTAGCATCGAATTTACAAGTTCAGAATTTGAATAAATATTCATACCATTATATTCTAACACCTGTTTCAAACGATTCTCCCATATTGAATATATTTTATTATTATCCAAACCTGCAACTTTACCTATAGCACTCAACTCCTTATAATCTAATGGCATAGGCAATGCACCTCTTAATATATCAACAATATCAATACGTTTTTTGCGTGGAAAAGCTTTTAAGAAATTCACAACATTCATTTTCTTATGCTTAAGTGCTGATTTCAAAGCCTCAACAGATTCATCTATCAAAATAGGCTCTTGTGGAATTCTATATTCTTCAAATTCCTCCGGTTCTATTTCCATAACAGTAGAGATTCTCTCTAATGTAGTTCCTCTTGTTGAAAAAGGGATTGTATTATCTATCAAATTATACACATAAGACAACGTAACACCTATCATCTCTGCAAAATCTTTTTTGTGCAACTCATTCTTTTCTAAAAATTTAGCTAGTTTCTCTGAACTTTTAATATTTTCTTTCACTTTTTCTTTCATTGTTTTATCCTTTCTTTTCTAAAACTAGTTTTTGTTATTTTTATCTTTTTGTTAAGCACAACTAGGATAAACAACATGGTAATCTTTATTTGGTTTAAAATTATATGCATAGAGTTTATTATTTTATTAATCAAGGGATTAACTAATGTATTTGGTAATAGGTTTAGGTAACGTAGGGTCAAAATACACATTCACAAGACATAATGCAGGGTTTATGATAGCAGATTCCCTTGCTATGAAAAATTCTGAAGCATTTAGAGAAAATTCAAAACTCAAATCACTCATAACAAAAATTAGAATTAATAACGAAGACACGTTACTTATAAAACCCACAACATATATGAACCTATCAGGAGAAGCTCTTAGAGCAGTTATTGATTATTACAAAATACCTATTGAAAATACTCTAGTTGTCTATGATGATTTATCTCTTGAATTAGGTAAAATTAGATTTAGAGCATCAGGTTCTGATGGCGGTCACAACGGAATTAAATCTATTATCCAACATTTAGGCACAAACAAATTTGCACGTCTAAAAATTGGAATAGGACCTCAACCTCCAATCCCTTCAGAAGATTTTGTTTTACAAAACTTCTCTAATAGTGAACTTGAAACTCTAAAAACAGTCATAAACAAATCCGATGAAGCTATCGAATATTATTTTGCTAATGGCATACAAAAAACACAAAACAGTTATAACTAAAATGAGGATATACAAATGGCATCACCTGAACAACTAGAAGAAAACGGTCAATACGATTTAGCATACGAAGAATATACTAAACTATACAAAAACAATCCTAAGAACACTCATTTACTAGAAAGATTAGGACATATTGCCAGTATTTTGAACAAAAAAGATGATGCGGAATTCTTCTATACTGAACTAATTAGACTTGATGCAAAAAATCTGATGGCATACGAACAACTAATGGATATATGCCACGACACCAACCGATACAAATATTATGTTTGTAAAGGTGAAATGCATGTACTGCAAGAACAGTTTGAACATGCTATTAGTGATTATAGAAAAGCTGTAGAAAAAGCTGAGAACGAACGTGATGCAAATGCCGCAAGATATATTTTGGCGACTCTTTATGATGGTGCAAATAAAGAAAACCAAGCTATAGATGAATATTTAAAACTAATTGACTCAAAATTTGATAATGTAAAAATTTATACAAATCTCGCTAATATATACGCAAAAACAGACTTTTTAGAAAGTGCAATAGACACTTTAGAAAAAGCAAGAGAACAAGGTTATACTTCGGTAAACGAAGAACTTGCAAAATTATATATAAAAGCTGATGCTCCACAAAAAGCAATGGAATTGACAAAAGATGAACTCCTAAAAATTAGATGTCTTATGGATATGGGTAAAAATGATGAAGCATATTCAATCATGATGAATGTAAGACATCAGTATGAAAAAGTTGCGAAATATCATTCTTTATTGGCTCAATATTATTATCAAACAGATGATTATGTAAGAGCATTAGATGAAGTTAATGAATACAACAAATATGAACCAAACTCACCTGTTACTTATCAAATGAAAGCTTTAATATACGAAAAACAAGGTGATGAGTTCAACTCACATATAAATTGGGCAAAATTTAACTATCTCAAAGGCGATAAAGATGTTGGAATGAATGAATACATGATTGCATACCAACTTGATAATACAAATATAGAACTTGTTACAACTATTGCCGATTTATTAGATACTACTGATAAAAATCACTCAGTAGAATTCTATGAAAGATTACTGGAGCTTAATCCAAAAAGCAAAAGAGCATTACAAAAGCTCGCTGAATTCAGAGAAAGAATTGGAGATTATAATGAAATGCTTCGATATATGGATAAACTAAAAGAACTCGACCCAAACAATCCATATATTAAACAAAATTATAATCGTATTATCGAAAAAATGAATAGCGAAACAAGTCCTCTTGATTTTATAAAAAAATTATTTAGAGGAACTATGGGTTAATTGATATAAATTATTCTTAATTTATATCAACGACACTAACGCCGTCACCACCTTCTGTGCTTTCACCGGCTCTATATTTGCATACATAAGGTGATGTTGATAGAAAATCTCTAACGCATTGTTTCAACGCACCTGTGCCATGTCCATGAATAATAAACACCGGTGTTAAATTAACCAAACTTGCTTTGTCTAAATAAGCCTCTAACTCATCAAGAGCTTCTTCAACTCTATATCCTCTCAAATCTAAGGTATTAGACATTGCATATCGTTTCAATTCAATTGGCTCTATGAGTTTTTTAGGAGTATTTGGCTTCTTAACCAAAGCCCTATTCATAACAGCTAATTTATTTTTCTTCATCTTCGTTTTGATATTACCCATCAAAACAAAGACATTACCGCTTTTATCTGGCATTTCTAAAAGTTCAACCTCTTGGTTCAAATCTTTTAGCATAAACACATCATGGGGTTTTGCAATACTCCAATCTATTTCTTCGTACTTTTCACTCTCGATAAGTTCATTTATACCTTTATGAAATTTGCTTTCAACTCTAGCTAACCTTGAATAAGAACGTCTTGCTATTTTCTCAGTTTTTTCTTTTCTAATTTCGTATAAAATATCTTTTATTTCAGATTTTACACGTTCCATTTCGCCTTCAAACCTATTTTTGATTTGTTTGATGGTCTTATTCTTATCCTTTTTCAATTCTGTTAGCTTCTTTTCATACTCCTTCTTCAAATTTTCAACTTCGTTTTTTGTATCTTCTGACTCTTGAAGATTAGTTGTTAATTTATGATGAGTATCTTGAAGTTTTTCAACAACAGTACTAGAAATATCTCTATGATTATTCAACAAATCTTTAGCCTGTTCTATTAAGTCATTATCAAGTCCTAACATTGAAGAAACGGCTATTGCGTTACTAAGTCCAGGAATTCCTATTACTAATTTGTACGTTGGCGATAAGGTTTTGGTATCAAATTCAACACTCGCATTTTTAAAATATTTATCTGTATATTCAAGAGATTTTAATTCTCCATAGTGAGTTGTTGTAACACATACAGAACCTAAATCTTTTAATTTCTTTAATATAACTTCGGCTAAAATTGCACCTTCTTGTGGGTCTGTACCTGCACAAAGTTCATCTATCAAAACAACAGTTTCATAATCTGAATGGTTAATTATATCTATAACTATTTTGATATGTGATGAAAAAGTAGAAAGATTTTGTAGAATATTTTGTTCATCACCTATATCTGCAAACACATTCCTAAAAGGATAAATCTTGCAAACCCCACAAGGCAAAAACATGCCAGATTTCACCATTAATAAAAACAACCCAACAGTCTTTAGTGCAACGGTTTTACCACCGGTGTTTGAACCTGTAATAATTATGGATTTATAATTATCGCCTATAAAAAAATCATTCTCAACGATGTTTTCAACATTACCAATAAGCAGAGGATGTCGCATTTCTTCTATTCTTATTATCTTTTCTTCTAAAAGCTCAGGCTTTATCGCTGACACCTTAACAGAATATCTGGCTTTTGCAAAATGGAAATCAATTTCTGCTAGAATTTCAACGGTATTTTTTATCTCATTAATATCGTTTTTAACCATTCTTGTTAATTCAATCAATATATGAATAATTTCAGCTCTAATCTTTGCTTTTACTTCTCTAATTTTGTTATTTAAAGGTACAATTTGTTTAGGCTCAATATAAAAAGTCTTACTCGTTGCAGATACATCATGTACAATACCCTCAACTTTATTCTTAGAAGGTGCTTTAACTTGAAAAACAATCCTATCATCACGTATTGTATAAATTTGTTCTTGCAGGTGTTTATTAAAATCTGGACTATTTAAAAGCTTTGTAACGGTTTCTCTCAACTGAGATTCAGTATCTTTCAATGATGAATACAACCCGCTCAAAGTTTGAGTTGCATTCTGTCTAATTTCATAGTTTTCATCAAATGTATCAGAAATCCTATCTTCCAAATCTTTATTTACAAAAAGATTAGATGCCAATATATTCAAAAGAGCATCAGATTCTGCATTTTCTCTCAAAAAGCTTTTTACAAGTCGTGAAGTTCTCAAGGTTTTTGCAAAATCAATAAGTTCATCTTCTGCAAAATATTCAGAATTTAACTTCATCTCATCTAGCGATATTACATATTCAATTGGAATATCAAGGGCTAAATCAAGAATTCTACGAGCTTCGTCTGTATATTGAAGATTTTGCTCAATAATCTGTCTATTTGTTTCAGGTGTGAGATTTAAACACAATCTTTTTGACTGTTTTGTTTTTGCAAAACCTGAAAGAATTGATATAACCTTGTCATACTCAAGTGCTTTTAACGACTGTTCTTTGATATCCATACATTTATAATAACACAGACTATCTAAATTGACTTTTTGTATCGAATACGATACAATGTTAGTATGAAAATAATTAGGCAATATACTTTAACAAATGGCAAAAGTCCATTTGCAATGTCAATGAAAAAGTTTGATAAAGCCATAAGAGCCCGCATTGAAATGAGATTAAAACGAATAGAAAATGGAAATTATGGTGATGTAAAACGGCTTGATGAATATTTATACGAACTTCGATGCAAATTTGGAAACGGCATAAGAATATATTTTTACGAAATTGATAATACCATTATTTTATTATTATGTGCAGGAGATAAAGCTTCCCAGTCCAAAGATATAGAAAATGCAAAACTATATATAAAAGATTTTATTGAAAGGGTTGAAAATGGATAAGAATAAATTAGAAAGAATATTTTCAAATACAATTTCACATGAAGAATATGTAATTAATCAACTAAAAGATTCAGAATATCAAAAAGAATTTTTGAATGCGACTATTGAAGAATTTCTTGAAGATGGAGATTATGATGCATTTTTTCAATCATTAGAACTCGTTATCAAATCAAGAGAATCTATTTCCGATTTTGCTAAAAAAGCAGGAGTAACAAGAGCTGCTCTTTATGAAATGTTCAAAGGAGAAAGAGTTCCTCGCCTAGATACTGTCGGAAAAATTCTAAAACAACTTGGTTTTAAACTAAAAGTTGCATAAAACAAACATACATAATTTTGATGAATTTAAAATTCCTACTAACTCTAAATATGTTTAAGCTATAATAGTTTTATGAAATATAGAGATAATGTTAGAAACTTTTGTATAATAGCGCATATCGACCATGGTAAATCTACACTTGCTGATAGATTATTAGAGGCAACTGAAACGAGTGCTAAAAGAGATATGCAAAATCAGTTGATGGATACTATGGATATCGAAAGAGAACGTGGTATCACTATCAAACTAAATTCTGCAAGAATGCACTACAAAGCTAATGACGGCAAGGATTATATTCTTAATTTAATTGATACCCCCGGACACGTTGATTTTTCTTATGAAGTATCACGTTCATTAGCAGCTTGCGAAGGTGCATTATTAATTGTTGATGCAACACAAGGTGTCGAAGCTCAAACTTTAGCGAATGTATATTTAGCTGCAGAACAAAATTTGGAAATTATTCCGGTTATAAACAAAATAGACTTACCATCAGCAGATGTAGAAAGAGTAAAAGAAGAAATAGAAGAAACTCTTGGTATAGATGCATCAATGGCTATTCCTGTTAGTGCTAAAACGGGTGAAAACATTCACGAAGTCTTAGAAGCTATTGTAAACTACATGCCACCTCCAGAGGATACTATTGAAAAGCCTCTAAGAGCATTAGTGTTTGATAGTGCGTATGACCCTTATTTAGGAACTCTTTGTTATTTCAAAATCGTTGATGGAGAAATGGAGCTTGGTGATAAGGTTAAGTTCTTAGCTTCCGGAAAAGAATATGAAATTGTTGAACTCGGATATTCAACACCGGCACGAGTTCCTGTAAAAAAACTTGTTTGCGGTGATGTAGGATATTTTGCGGGTTCAATAAAAGAAATTACTCGTTTTGTTGGTGATACCGTTACTCACGTTGAACGTCCTGCAAAAGAACCACTTCCGGGATATAAAGAAGCTTTACCTATGGTATTCTCAGGGCTTTACCCTGTTGATAACGAAGATTACCACGAACTTAAAGAAGCTTTAGAAAAACTAAAACTTTCAGATAGTAGTATCACATTTGAGCCTGAGACATCATCAGCTTTGGGATTTGGTTTCCGTTGCGGATTCTTAGGTATGTTACATATGGAAATTGCACAAGAAAGATTAGAACGAGAGTACAATCTTTCTATCGTTACAACAGCTCCATCTGTAATTTATAAAGTTCACAAAACTGACGGAGAGGTTGTAGAAATTGATAACCCTGCAAACCTACCTCCAGCACAAGTTAGAGATTATATTGAAGAACCTTACGTTAAAGTTTCTATAATAACTCCAAACGAGTTTGTCGGAACATTAATGGATTTATCTCAATCTAAACGAGGCATATTTATAAATATGCACTATATAGACAAGGTCAGACAAGAACTTGTTTATCATATACCGCTAAGTGAAGTTATTACAGATTTTTATGACCAATTAAAATCTCGTTCAAAAGGTTATGCTAGCCTTGATTACGAATTTGTTGATTACAAACGTTCAAAACTCGTAAAACTTGATGTTCTTTTAGCAAATGAAGTTGTTGATGCGTTGTCTGTAATCTGTCACGAAGATAGTGCGTTTTATATCGGACAAAAACTAACTGCAAAATTAAAAGATATTATTCCTCGTCAGTTATTTGAAGTCCCTATTCAAGCTGCCGTAGGCGGTAGAGTTATTGCCCGTACAAACATCAAAGCATTAAGAAAAAGTGTACTTGATAAATGTTATGGTGGTGATATTTCAAGAAAACGCAAACTTTTAGAAAAACAAAAACGTGGTAAAAAACGTATGAAAGCTGTCGGTAAAGTAGAAGTTCCACAAGAGGCATTCATGGCAGTTTTGAGCCTTAATGACGAAGGTTAAAATAAAAAATCAGGGGGAGTGAAATATGATTGATAGTTTATTATTATGGCTAAGTGAAACAATGGAGCATATAATAACTGTTCTAGGACCTTTGGGTGTTAGCTTACTAATGGCTATTGAATCATGTAACATTCCACTACCGAGCGAAGCTGTTCTTCCTTTTGCTGGTATTTTGGTAAACAAAGGAGTTATGAACTTTCATATAGCTGAAATTTTTGGAGCTATAGGTTGCGTACTAGGTTCTATACCATCATATTACTTAGGCTACTTCGGAGGCAGACCTTTTGTTGAAAAATATGGAAAATATTTCTTAGTTTCTCAAAAAGATTTGGAAGATGCTGACAAATGGGTTGATAAATACGGAGATTGGGCATTTTTTATATGTAGAATGTTACCGGTAATAAGAACATTTATATCTTTCCCTGCAGGAATCCTAAGAGCAAGAAAAAGAATATTCTTCACTCTTACTTTTTTAGGCTCACTACTTTGGTGTTACCTTCTTGTTTTTGTTGGAGTAAAAATGGGCGAAAATATGGAAGCCCTAAAATCTATTTGGCATAAATTTGATGCAATTATAATAGTTGCCTGTTTAATTCTAGGCGGAATTTATATCTATAAACACATAAAACATCTTAAAAATTCATAGAATTAACTCTTTACACCTTTATTTTGTAACAAAATTTTCACATTCTATCAAAAAATTTTAATAAAATGTTTTCGTATAAATGTAGATACGTTATGGAGATGTGAAATATGTTCAATGTAGGTTTTAGACCAGTTAATTTTAAACAAAATACTAATCAACCATTAGCGGGAAAAATTGTAACACCACCTACTAAAAAACCAGAAGTACCTACTCCTCCACCATTAGCTGGATTAATTACACCACCTACAGTTCCACCTAAAGCACCAGCTTATCCTACTCCTCCATTAGCTGGAATTATTGCCCCACCAAGTGTACCTTCAAAAACTCCAACTAAAAAACCACAACCACTTGCAGGTATTATTGCTCCACCACAAAAAGAAGTCCCAACAGAAGTTGAAGTAAAACCTGAAAATATTGACAAGAAATAAACAAATTTGTAATATATAAAATATGTATAAATTACTTTCCTCAACGATAGAAATCACTCGCCGTTGTAATGCAAAATGTGTACATTGTATTATTGATGCCGGACAGGCAATGCCTGTAGAACTTTCCACACAAGAAATACTAACACTCATAGAAGATATGAACGATTTAGGCTGTCAATCCATTGCACTTACCGGTGGTGAACCTTTTTTAAGAAAAGAATGGCCTTTATTTTTGCAAAAAATAAATAGTCTTGATATGCAAGCTATATTTATGACAAATGCAATGCTAATTAATGACGATGTTTTAGATATCTTAAAGCTATATCCCAACACAGCAATTGGTATCAGCCTTGATGGCCCGGACAAGGAAACACACGACTATGTAAGAGGTATTTCTGGAATATTTGAACATTTTTGCGAGATTGTTCCTAAACTAAAAGAAATCGGAATATATGTAGCTATACCAACTACAGTAATGCAATCTAACTATGACAAGTTAGATGATATCTTAAATTTGTTAATATCCTTAGGTGTTGATGCTTGGCAATTACAAATAGTAAAACCTAGCGAAAGATTACCAAAAGATGAACTTCTTACAGAAAAACAATATTATGATTTAGCTAAAAAAATAACAGAATATCGAGAAAATTATTTAGATAAAATTAATATAATGGAATCTGATTGTATTGGATATTTTTCTCAATTACAACCTAAACTGCATATTCAAAATTGGCGAGGTTGCGAATGTGGAATATACAGTGTAAGCATTGAAGCAGACGGAAATGTAAAAGGCTGTCCAAACATGAACAATTCAGAAGGTAATATAAAAACTCGACCTTTTAAAGAAATCTGGACTGACCACAACTCATTCAAATACAATAGATGTCCTCAAATAGAGTTGCTAAAAGGATATTGTAACGAATGTAAACACAAATATATTTGTCGAGGAGGTTGCCCTACAAACCCTAGAACTCAACAAGGTAGTGCTTTTTGCCTTTACAAAATAGAGCAACAAGGTTTTGATGAATAGCAAATTTTTTCAACTGAATGTTTTATTATATATAGCATGGTAAGTAATATTCAAAATTTGCGTTTTACGAATTCTGTTGAAATTCCTCAGAACAAAGTTCAAACCCAACTACGGCCTAAAAATAGTGAAACTCAACAAGATTCTTTTGAAAAATCAGGTTTAAGTAAAAATCAAAAACGTGGTTTAATTGTTGCTGGACTTGCCACTATAGTATTAATAGGTAGTATAATTATTAATAAACATAATCGAGCAAAACGAATTCAGCAAATCCCAGAAGAATTACGAGCTATTTTTAACGATTTAAAAGGTGAAAAAGGCGAAAACTTTATAAATAAAGCTTATGATAAACTTAAAAATTATATGAAGCTTGATGAAATTGCACCCGATAAAATTGAACACTTAGGGGCAGATAAAGGTTGTTTTGCTCTACAGGGCGGTTATAACCCTACATTAAATACAATAGGATATACTGACGGATTTTTCACAAAGATTGATAAAGCTACTCAATTTTCATTAATAGCTCATGAATTAAAACACGCAGATCAAACAGCTAAAATCATTCGAGCAGGTTTATTACCTGAATATGCAAAAGCTTGGGCAGAACAATCTATAAGAAACGTAAGAAATAATCCTTTAGAGATTAATTTTAACCTTGCTTATAGAGAAGCCGTAAGACAAGGAAAAGGTAAGGAATTTTTAGAAGAAACCCTTAAAAATAGTACAGAAACAATAATGACAAAAATGAAAGAGAGTCATAAAAATACGATAAACTTACCTAGATATAAAAAAGATAGTCAAGAATACAAAGATGCAGAAAAATATATAGAAGCTACTAGAAATTATGTAAACTTAAACGGACTCGGACTCGGTTCAAAAG
>CAKUVB010000044.1 GCA_934693215.1 uncultured Candidatus Melainabacteria bacterium | reverse complement strand
TTTGAGCGAGAACGCAGAACAACAACTTGCAAAACGTAACAATCTTAGAAAAACTTTAGAAAAATTAAAAGATGATGAAACAAAGCTTATACAAGAACAAGCACCAAAAGAAGCAGAGTTAGCAAGTTTAAAGAGAACAATCAGTGAAGCTGAGGCTCAACTAGAACGATTTGCAGCACTAAAATCAAACTACACAGCAAACAAAGAATCTCTTGAATTACAAGTTGAAACTCTTTCAAAAGAACTAACTGACTGCAAAATAATACAACAAAATGCGATGCACGATTTAGACATCGTAAAAAACGAGCTTGATGATGTAGAATATGACCTACAAGCTTCTAGCCGTAAGGTTATGCAAATGGAAGCAACAAAAAAAGCATCAGAAGAAGCAAATCTTGGTCATACTGTACAAACAGTTATGGACGCAAACCTTGACGGAGTTCATGCACCTTTAGTAAAACTAGGACAAGTAGATAAAGAATATTCGCTTGCAATGGAAATTGCAGTTGGTGGCAGAATGTCACATATTGTCGTTGATGATGAAGATGTAGCTGCTAGAGCGATTGAAATTCTAAAATCATCAAATGCCGGACGTGCAACATTCATTCCTTTAAACAGGGTTATAAAAGCACCTTCTCACCTTAATTTGCCTAAAGATAAAGGTGTTATTGATTTTGCAATAAACCTGATAGATTTTGACGATGAGTACTTAAACGCATTTTATTATGCAGTTGGAGATACCCTTGTTGTAGAGGACAGGCATGTTGCGAAAAAATTTATCGGCAAATATAGAATGGTAACTCTTGATGGTTCATTGTTTGAAAAATCAGGTTCTATTTCAGGTGGCTCTCAAAGAAGAACCGGTTTGAAATTTACGGTAAATGATGATGACGAATTAGAAAGATTCAAATCAAAACTGGACGAACTAACAAAAAAACGTCAGGATTTAATATCAAGAAAAAAATCACTAGAAGATAAGCTTGATAAAGTTAGAGTTGATTATTCTAATGCAATGAACGAATGTTCAAAAGCTAAAGGCGATTTATCTTCATTGAATACAAATTACAAGAATTCACAAGAACAATTTGAAGAAAAAGAAAAACTAATAAATGAGTCTAAACCTGCGATAGAATCTATCACTAAAGAATTAGACAAAATGGAAGTTGAACATGTTAAATTCTTAGAAAAAGAAGGCGAACTTCAAGCTCAAATTGATGAAATCGAAAAATTAATGAATGAAGGCGACTTAAAGAAATTAAAAGAGCAAACAGAAGGTATTGAGCACGAACTAAAACGTCTAGACACAGAAAAACGTAATGCCAATAACGATATTGATGTTGCCCACCAAAGAATTGAGTTTAACAACACAACAATTAACACATTAACAGAAAATATTTCAACTGCATTAAAAAACAACGAAGAAAGCGAAAAAGACAAAAAACAATTAGAAGCTGAAATTGTTGTACTAAAAGAGCAGTTAGATGAATATGAAGTTCAAATCAATGAAATAAAAGAAAAATTGGGTGCTTTGTTAAAAGAACGTGACGAAATCAATAACAAACTCGTTGATTTAAAAACTAAAAAAACGCTCAAAATGTCTGAAATCGAAAATATCGCAGAGCAAATAGAATCGTTCAAATCAAGAAGACGAGAACTTGAACCTCGACTTGATAACGTAAGACAAGAATTAGAGAATGCAGGTATTGAAATAAACAACCTTACACCACCAGAAATGAGCGAAGAAGAAATTGCAACAAAAATTCAACGCTTATCAAAAAGAATGGACGATTTAGGTAGTGTTAATATGAGAGCACTTGAAGAATATGATGAAGTGCTCGCAAGAGAAACTGAACTTAATGAAAAAATTGAGACTTTAACAAAAGAGAGATTACAGTTACTCGAAAAAATGGGTGGATATGAACAAGACAAAAAAGAAGCATTCATGAAAACCTACAACAATATTAATGACAACTTTAAAGAAATTTTCCATAAACTTTCTGACGGTGAAGGTACATTAATATTACAAGAACCGGAAGCTCCATTTACCGGCGGACTAACAATTGAGGCTCAACCTAGAGATAAGAAAAAGCAAAGACTTGAAGGTATGTCAGGTGGTGAAAAATCCTTGACCGCTCTTGCATTTGTATTCGCAATACAAAGATACATGCCGGCACCATTCTATGCTTTTGATGAAGTTGATGCAAACTTAGATGGTATCAATGTTGAAAAGCTTGCACACATCGTACAAACTCAATCAAAAGATACGCAATTTATAGTAGTTAGTCACAGAAAACCTATGATAGAATCAGCAAATAGGACTATTGGAGTTACACAAAAAGAAAAAGGTATTTCAAAAGTTACAGGGGTAAAGCTCAGAGATGAGTAAAGAATAGGGGGAAGTAGTAATAACTAAGATATTACTCACTAAAGTATGACAGAGGCATTTGATTTAAATCTAAATAATATAACCAATGAAAACAACGAAGTTGATGGTATCGAAATCCTTGTTCAAATGGCAAGACAAGGAAAGATTGACCCTTGGAATATTGATATTATAGATATTACAGATAAATACTTAACTCATTTGTTCCAAAGTAAATCTCAAAACCTTAGACTTACCGGTAGAACTTTGTTGTTTGCATCTATACTTTTGAAACTTAAATCTAATATTTTGGAAGGTGTTGAATTGTCAGATTTTGACACTCAACCGGAAGAACCTGAATTCTATGATGATGAACCATTAGATTATGAACAAGAATATATCCCTACAAACAATGTTGTTTCTATTGATGAAGTATTGCAAAGAAGAACAAGTGTAAGACTTAATAGAAACAGGGTTGTAACATTAAGAGATTTAATCAGACAGTTAGAATTTTATGAAATGCTCGATAAAAAACAATCTCTAAAAAACGCACATGAGAGAGCAAAACGTAGAGTTAAAAATTATTCTAATTTATCACCAGAAGATATTATTAATCTTGCTCACGATGAATATATCGAAAAAGGGGTTGAGCGATTAAGAGCAAACCTTGAAGATATTTTAAATCGACAAGACAAAATTGAACTAAACGAACTTACACTTTTAGGTATGGACAAAATTTCAGCATATATTTCATTGTTATTTTTGACAGCAGAAAGTGATTATGATTTGGAACAAGATGAGTTTTATTCTGATTTATATGTTGTAAAAAGAGAACATGTATCAGAAACCGATAAAGCCATAGCAGAGAATGTTTTACAAGATTCCGTAAATTCTGTTATGGATAATGTGGATATGATTAAGGATAGTATAAATGGAACAGTTGAAATCAAGGATTGAGGCAGTTTTATTTACAACGGCTAAAGTCTTACAGATAAAAGATATTGCAGAAATACTTGAAGAAGATCCTGAAAAAGTAGAAGAAGCTTTACTTGAATTGATAATGGATTATGCTTCTAGAGATGGTGCATTAGAAATAGATGACGAAAACGGTTATATTTTACAAGTCAAAGAAGAACACCTTGATATCGTTGAAAAGCTTTGTCCTGTAGAATTGAAACCACCTGTTCTTAAAACCCTAACAGTAATTGCATTGAAAGAGCCTATTCGTCAAGCATACTTGAAAGAATTACGTTCAAATGCTTACGAACACGTACAAGAACTTTTGGATAAAGGATTAATTTCTAGAACAAAAGATAAAAACGGACGTTCTTTTAATATTAGAACAACCCCTAAATTTGCTGAATACTTCAAATTAAAAGGTGATTTGAGAACACTTATGAAATCTGATATCAACAAACTTTTAAAAACCTCAACAACTGAAGATTAATTCGTATTAACATAACTTAACAAAAAGGCAATAAATTTGAACAAATTACCTTTATATATATAAGTAAGTTAAGTTAAGGGAATATTATGTCAGGCAATTTGATAGATAATCAAATTAATAATAAATATCAACAAGGAAATATTCAAGCAAACACTGGATATCAAGCTAACCCTCAAGCACAATATGTAAGAGGAGGACAGCCTGTTGATACAACTCCACAAACTGATACATTTGATAAACCGGCAGAAAAAAAAGGTCCATCTACACCGTTAGTAATGTTTTTAACTTGGCTAGGTTTGAATAAAACTACTGATTTTTACAACAAACTTTGTACAAATGATGATTATAACAAAACCATTGTTGGTAGAATGGGTAATTTTGGTGACAAAATTGCTCCTAAAGTAGGAAAGAGTAAAATATATACATCTTTCATGGGACATTTTGGAGCATTTAAAACCTCTATCAAAAACTACATTAATAGCAAACCAATGCTATATGCAATGTTTAATACTGCCACAAAGCCTGAAAACGAAATGGTTAAAGGGTTTATGAAAACTCAGACAGCAGAAGACCTAGATGAAGCTGTAAGAACTCTTAATGGCTATATTGATGAACTACCAAAAACTCTTAAAGAAGCTGGTGCAACAAAAGATGAAATAAAAGCATTAAAAGCTAAATATGGAACAAACATTTTTGGTCAAATAAAAAACAAAAAAAGAGCAATACAAGAACTTCAATTTAATAGAATTGGTGCGGCTCCTAATTTCATTGATACATTAGGTAATGATAAAGAATTAATCAAAAAGACATTACAAGAAATGAAAGTAAAACATTTGGGATTAGAGCCTGATACATATAAAGATGTTTTGGCAAATCCTGGCAAGAATCTTAAAATCATACGAGAAGCTTGTAAACGTGGCGGAAAAAATGCTAAGGCATTCTTTGGCAGATACTCTTGGATTCCAGGTTTAGGTTTATTCACAAAACGTTCTACAAACCTTTCAATGAGTTATAACAAATTATCTACAGAGTTTAAACATACAACAAAACTAGGCAAAGCTCTTGCAAAAAGTTCTAAACTATTTATGAGAGGCTTGACATTCGGTGGTGGCAAAATTGGTTCTATCGCTGTAGCCTTTGGACTTGGAACAGCTATTTGTAACGCATTCAAAGCACCAAAAGAACAAAAAGTAGGTACTGCGGTTGCAGGTGGAGTTGAAGCAGTTTCTTGGATTGCATCTATGCCATTAGCAGTTAGTATTATGCATGGTATTAACGGTTTAGCAAATACCGGACTAAGCAAAATGCAAGTTGGCAGATACAGAGTTGCTCTTAGAAACTTCAATAAACAAGTAGCAGCCGGAGTATTTAAAGATGAAGCTGCATACAAAACGGCTCTTGAAGCTGTCAATAAATTGAGAGAAGTAAAAGTACCTCAAGGTAAAATTACTAAAGGATTGTCAAAACTTGGACACTTCTTAAGCATCGCTTTGGAAAACCCAAAACCGTTCCAAGAAGCAACAAAAACCCTTAAAGGTGGTGCAAAGATGTCAGCTATTGGCAGAAACATCAAACGTTACCTTCCTTTGATTGGTAAAAACGCAGTTGGTTATCCTCTAAGATTTGCTCTATATGCGTTGGTATTCTCACCAATTGTTGATAAAGTAATCTCTAGTGCAACAAGTGCGATATTTGGTAAACCATACGAACCGGAAGAAACCGAAGAAGGAAAAGAAGCTGAGAAAAATAAACAACAAACTACAACTCAGCCACAAGGAAATCCTAAAATGCCTCAAAGTCCAATAAATCCTAGTTCAAAACCAAACTCTCCTCAACCATTTCAAGGAAATCCAAACGCAAGACCGTTAGATATACACAGTTTACCTGACGAAAACCTTATAAAACAAGCAGTTCTTGGACAACAAGTAATGCATGGGCCTCAATATATACCTGATGACAAATGCGGAATTCCTGGTGTAGTTAGTCCTTACGACACTGCTGATAGAACTTATATTCCCCAAGAAACAGCAGCACCTATAGTTACAAACCATGATGCAGACAAAGATATCGTAAATCGTGCTATCGCAAATGCGGATAAAGCTGAGGCAAAAGCACTTAATACATTAAACGGTATTTATTAGATTTAACAATAAGATATAATTAGAAGTAATAATCTATTACATTTTTTTACATTTTTAGCAATTTTTGTAATAAAAAATTCTTTATATAAATATAGGGGATTAATTATTATGAGATTGAACATAAACTCTTTAAGCGGGATTCTAAAAAATATTGCAATAAAATGTGATAAACAAGGAAATAAAAACAATTTTATTGACGATGCGGAAGAGGCACAAACCTATCTAAAGGCAAAAGCTTCTATTTCTGACAATACATTTATCTTTAATAACAAAAAATATTCAGCAGATGGTTCAATTTTAAGTTCTCCGGAAGAAGATACGAACTTAGACGAAATTAACGAAAATGATAGATTTATAGCAGAACAGTTATCTCAAGATAGTAAATTTGCACTACAAGAATATAACAATACACATGGACATGCGACCTCTGTAGGCAGCGGCAAAGGCTTCTCAAATGCTTACGACAAAAAAATTATTAAATACGCAAATAAATACAAACTTGATCCAAATCTAGTTAAAGCTATAATCCGTCAAGAATCAAGTTTTAATGCAAAAGCACAAACTCCTAAATCTGCCAAAGCAGATTGTCGGGGGTTAATGCAAATTAATGCAAAATACTATAAAGGCGATTTGTATAATGTTGATAAAAACCTTGATTTAGGTTGCAAAATACTTAGACACTCTCTAGACACATTTAAAGGAAATGTAACATACGCTCTTATGGGATATAATGCAGGCGAAGCCGGAGCTAAACGAATGATACGAAAAGGTATAACATCGACAAGATACACTAGAAGTGTAAATAATCATTATAACGAAATAAAACCTAAAAAGAATTTATCCGTTCAAGCATAATTTATCCATGATATAATTATTCTATCTAAAATAATAGAATAAGAGGAAATTATATGGATAAGTTTTACGAAACAACGGCAATTGATTATGTAAATGGCGCTCCACATATTGGACACGCTTATGAAAAAATATTGAGTGATGTTATTTTTAGACATTTCACGCAAAGATGTGATAATACATTTTTCTTAACAGGTACTGATGAACATGGTATAAAGATTCAAAAAACTGCGGCAGAAAAAGGTATTACACCAAAAGAACTTTGTGATATCAATGCTCAACAATTCATAGATGCTTGGAAAGCATTGGATATGGAGTACAATCATTTTGTAAGAACGACAGATGATTACCACGAAAAAATTGTACAAAAAATATTCAAAAAACTTGTAGAAAAAGGGGATATCTATAAACACTCTTATACAGGTTTGTATTGTAGCGGTTGCGAAGCCTTCTTGAGCGAAAAAGATTTGACAGAAGATGGACTTTGCCCGGACCACTTGAAAAAACCTGAAGTTGTTTCAGAAGAAAATTATTTCTTTAAATTATCAAAATACAAAGATGCGATTATCAAACATATAAAACAAAACCCTGATTTTATTGTTCCTTCATTCAGAGCAAATGAAGTGTTGAATCAATTAGAAAATATTGAAGATATTTCAGTATCTAGAGCAAAATCAAACGTAACTTGGGGTATTGATGTATTAGATGACCCTGAACAAGTAATCTACGTTTGGATTGATGCTCTTTCTAACTATATAACAGCTATTGGCTATGACCCGGACGGTTCTTCTGAACAATTCAAACAGTTATGGCCTGCGAATCTTCAAGTTATAGGTAAAGATATTCTAAAATTCCATAGCATTTATTGGTTAGCAATCCTTATGGCTCTTGAATTACCATTACCTGAACATATCTTGGCTCATGGTTGGATTACAATAGACGAAACTAAGATGTCTAAATCTTTGGGAAATGTTATTTCTCCAACCTCTGTGTTAGAAAACTTTGAGTTGTCTACTCCTGATGCTTTCAGATATTATATGTCAACTGCTGCACCTTGCGGTAAAGACGGCAACTATTCCGATGAAGATTTCAAAGAGAAAGTTAATGCACACCTGGCTAACTCTATGGGTAATTTGTTAAACAGAACGTTGTCAATGCTTGTTAAATACTTTGACGGAGATGTAAAACAAGAATTTAAAGTAGAATCTGAATTATCAGAACTTGCAAAAACTACGGTAAAAGAAGTTATGCATCATTTTGATTATTACGAAGTTCAAGAGGCCGGACAAAAGATAATGACACTTGTAGATGCGGCAAACAAATATATCACAGACTCAGAACCTTGGGCATTAGCTAAGAATGGAGAAATGGACAAATGCGGTCAAGTATTGACTTCTGTTCTTGATATTATGTGTGTTGTAGCAAGCCTTATTTATCCATATTGTCCTAATATAGCAAAAGATATGGCTAAACAGTTATCTTATGATATAACAACAAGATTGGATTCTATAACAACAGATAATATAGCAGTTGGTCATTTGATAGACAAAGCTGATATCCACCCGGTATTCTTAAGACTTGATAGTGAACTTGCAGACAAGTCTAAGAAAAAAAGCTAAATAAAGATTTTAGATTTTATTTATGTTAAACAAAGATAGTTAAGTTTAGCTATCTTTGTTTTTTTATTAAATATTAATATTTGTGACATAAGGACTTGCAAAATGTAAAACATGGTTTAGAATAATAATATATAAAATATACATAACAAGGAAGATTATAATGGTACAATCTGTTTCATCATCAAATAACATAGACCCAACCGCAGGTACATCTGATGTAAAAACTGCAATCGCTGTAAAAATGTTAAAAGAAATGCAAGAAAGCCAAAGAATTGCAGGTTCTATAATACAAGATACAGTAGAAGTTTCTAAAGAAGCTATCGAAAAATGTCAAGCTGAACGTAGCTAGAACTACGACTAAATAATGTTTATTAAAACAAACCATCAATAAATAAATTTATTGATGGTTTGTTGAGTTGTTTTATATTAGATAAACTATCTTTCAAATTTAAAGATAGTTTACCTAACTACAAATATATATTATGATATTATTCTAAGTTCCAATTCGGATACTTCTTTTTCTCACTATTTGGGTCGCCTACCTCATTCTCAGGTAATTTATATGGAACTCCCTTCCATGAGCTTTGGTCGACTGACTCATTCTCAGGTAATTTATATGGAACTCCCTTCCATGAGCTTTGATCTCCAGACACTAAAGATGTACTCGACTGTGCTGATTTCGTTCCTGACGTAGAGTTGTTATTCAATTGAGCCAATTGTTTTAATGCTTTTTTAGCTTGAGACCTTGTACAGTTATGAGCTTTCATATACGATTCTATGGCATCGTTCTTTTTCTCATTTTGTTCTTTATATTGTGCGGTTTTTACTTTATTTGAGCCTCCTAACCAAGTTGGCATATTACGTTTCCACCAATTACCGTTGCCATCAACACCTTTTTGATAATTACCGGCATCAGCTTTATCTTTGTTAACGGCAGCACCTTTTCTATCTATTAAATCATTTTCTGCATTTTGTATTTGTTCTTTTTTGATATTTAACTGAGTTTCGGCTTCAGCTTTATCTTTAATTGCCTTCTTTAACATTGCACTATTTGTGTCTTTAGCATTTTCCATTTCAGTTAAATTCTTTTTAGCTTCATTATATGTTTGTAATTTTAACTGAACTTCTGTAAATTTTTCACCTTGGTCTTTCTTTAATTTTTCTCTTTCTGAATTAGCTTTGTTTTTTACAGCTTCAGCCTCTGTCTGTTTTTGTTTTAAAGCTATAATTTCATCATTCTTTTGTTGTATCAAACCATCAAGTTCTTCAGCACGAGCTTTAGCTTTAGGGTCTTCTTTTAAAGCAGCCGCATTTTCTTTTTTTGTTTTTAACGCAGCTAAATCACTATTTGCTTTATTCAAGCTTGTTGTAACTTCTGTATATTTTGCTTCTGCAGAAGAACAAGCCATATCTTTTTCTTGAATTTGTTTTGCCAAATCTTTATATTGAGATTTTGTTCCAAACAATTCTTCTTTTTGAGTAGCAACAGAGTCTTTTAATGTTTGTATTTTTGTATCATCTGTTTTTGCAGTCAATTCTTTAATTGTTTTATCTAAAGCAGCTATACTACTTTCCATCACTTTAACTTGATTTTTTTGATTTTCAATAGCTTGTTCTGGAGTTTGTTGAGTCTGTTGAGTCTGTTGAGATTGTTGAGAACCTTTAACTTCACCTGAACCATTAAGAAGTTTTCCTAAAGCAACTCCAGTAAATCCAAGAGCGACATCTCCAAAAAGATTTCCAAAAACAGATCCAACACTTGGAGTGTCAGCTTTATTATTACCTATAAGAAAATTTACCTGAGGGGTATCTGAACTTACTTTTAAATCTAAATGAGGTATATTACCCATTGCTTGACTCCAATATTAAATAACTCTCATAAAAAACTCACAAATCTTATGCAAGGTTCGACCTTTTATTCTCTTACATAATATATTCAATTTGCTCTATCTCTTACAAGGATATAAAGTATTTTTATTTTATATAATTTCACAAGTTACGTTTTTCGTTACAAAAGTTCATAATTGTTTCAAAAACAAACAACAAAAATACTCATAAGCTATACAAACATTGAATTTCGAAATTGCATAACAAACTATATGACTTACAAAAAGCCACTTATATAAACTCCTAACAAATAATATAAGTTTTTATTTATTATCTCTTATATATCCCAACACACCATTTATAAATGTTAATGGGTGAACAGGACACCCAGGGATATACAAATCAATTGGATATTTTTCCAAGAATTCTCTATTCAATTTATTACTATCTTGGAATACACCACCTGAGATTGCACAAGCACCGCACAAAATGACAATCTTTGGATTAGGTACTGACTTATAACAATCCTCAAGAGCAAATGCCATATTTTCAGAAATAGGGCCTGTGATAACAATACCATCTGCGTGTCTTGGTGATGCAACAAAATCTATACCAAATCTTCCCATATCGAAATTAGCATTTGAACAAGCATTCAACTCCATTTCACACCCGTTACAACCACCTGCAGAAACTTGTCTTAGTTTTAGAGAACGAGAAAACATTGAAGTTATTTCTTTTTTTGTTTCAATCGCAATCTTTTCATAATCCTCTTTAGTAATAGCTTCCGTTATTACCAAATTATTTCTATCTGTAGCTGCC
>CAKUVB010000043.1 GCA_934693215.1 uncultured Candidatus Melainabacteria bacterium | reverse complement strand
GAATGGTAGATACCGTATTTTTTAGACCTCAAATACAAATAACTTTTTGGACAATGGTTGCTCTTCTTTCTAGTCAAATATATTCAGAGAAGTAATCTCAAAGTGTATCTAACAAATATAGCTTGATTAGATATAGTATGTATATATATGTAAACATTTGTTTGTAAATACCTTTTAGCCATGATACGATACTATCAGTTGATTGAAGGAGTGTAGAATGTTAGATTTTTTATTTAAAAGAGAAGCTAAAGTTAACAATTCACAAGTATTAAATGAATTTTATTCAAAGCTAAAAGAAAAATATAGTTTTGATTCTATTTCAGAAGATAGAAAAAATGAGCTAAGAGATATGATGGAAAAATATGGATATATTCCATATTCTCACATAAAGGCTTTGTATGAATTAACAGATGCTGAGGTCTTGTATTCTCTTGAATATAAATGGAAAGCTAACAATGTTATAGATATGGAAGGTAAATTTGTTTTTGCCAATTCTAGTGTTTTGGCAAGAAACAATGTTACAAATTCAGATTGGTTAAAAAGAGAAGGTCATGATATTAAGTTAATCAATTTGGCTGGTCTGGGAAACGGTAATGAATCAACTGAAACTGGTAAATTTATGGACTGGTTAAGACAGTTAGCTATTTTACCTACGGGAAATCTTTCACAAGGTATCTTTAATACAACAATCTATCTAATACCATTTCACCCTAGAGAATTTGGTTGTGCATATTTGCCAACTTCATCTTCTGTTAGTCCAAATCTAGAAGATAAAGAACTTACAGAATTAACCGGTCAAGATGTAGAACAACAGGTTAAACTTTTCATAACTTTATCTCAACTTGCCGGACACCCTGTTATATATGATATTCTTCCTCAAACAGGAAGATATTCAAAAGCTGTTCTTGCTAATCCTTATATTGCAAGATGGTTTGATGTAAATGGTTTACTAGAGGAATTAGACAAATCCTTAGATAAAGTATGTTTGGAATTAACTGATGTCAATAAAGAAGATTTAGATATTGTAAAAAATATTTATAAGCAATCTTTACGTGGAAGTACAGGTACTTTGACAGATTATTATCAAGAAATTTATAACAAAATTGATGAAAAAATGCTTTCTGAAAAGAAGTTTTTATCAAATGCAATGCTTGAACGTTCTATTCAAGACAAACTTCATAAAAAAGCAAGAGTGTTGATTTCATCTATTGTTGGACATCACAAACATTTAGAAGAATCAGATATTAAAAATCAAGGTGAAGTAATTCAATTGTTAATATCAGAAGGAATGTGGCCGGCTCCCGGTGGTGCTTGGTGTTCTGCTGGTGTTCCTGTTTTTGACAAAATGAGTGATTGTGGTTCTTATCCAATATTCAAACATTTTGATTACAAAGATGAAGATGTGTCAGAATTTGCAAATCTTGATTGTCAGACACCATATTATTTTGTTTGTTTAGAAAATGGCAAGTTTAACAATGATGTAGTTAATTATTTTATAAAAGCGATGAAAAAATTACAAAGTGATTATAACTTTGACGGATTCAGAGTTGACCATATTGACCACGTTGTTGATAAAGTTTCTGAACACGAAGGACAACCAATTAGTTATAGAGCTCCTCGTAAGGTTCTTGGTATGCTAAATTCTGAGATGAAAGAACATGTTTTGTATTTTGCAACACTTGCGGAATATATGCTTGGTGATAATAATTTGAAAGAATATCATGAGGATATGGGGTTTGATGTTCTTTGGGGTAATGATATACCATCACAAAGTTATAAAACACCTCAAGTAATAAGTGAAGAAAATACAGCACTTGCTAATTATAATATTGAATCAGGTAGAAAATCATATCTTTCAATCCTAAAAACATATAACAATCAAGATGGCGAGTTTGAAGTATTTGACAGATATCCTGGACAATTAGGAGTTGAAGGTGCGTTATTCAAATGGTTTAAGTATAAATTCTTACCGGGTGGTAAATTCGCTCAAAGACCTGTTATGTATATAGATGGAGATGAATCATTTAACAGAGTTGGTATGGAAAAAATTATTGGTAACGAAATATCTATGTTTAGAGAACGTAATGATGATTTTTACACAGTGTTTGATGCAATTGATAGATTTGTAAAAAATAATGATATTATTGTAAATGGAGAATCTCATGTTGTAAGACAAGATGATGATGGATTTACAGTATGGCAAATTTCTAAAGAAGGTGTTAAAAATGCATTGTTAGTAGTTGCTAATAATCAAGCACCAACAGAGAAATTTTTAGTAGAAGAAAATGGCAAATCATATACCGAAGTTAGAGAAGGTAGAGAAGTGTTTGATAAAAACATAACATTACCATGTGATTATGAAATAGTTTCAGAATACAAATTTAACGGAACAGATTTTGTAGAAGAAAAACTTGGTTCTGCTCTTGTTGAATTGACTATTGGAAAGTTAATGCCTTCAGAATACAAGGTATATTTATTAAATAAATAAGAACATTATGGAATCATTATCAGTTTTTATAAATACAAGACGAGAAAAACTCGGAATGTCATCAATCGGACTTGCTAAACGAAGCGGTGTTGATATCTCTATTATTGAAGATATTGAATCGGGTAAGGAGTTATTTTTGCCTGTTACTATCCGTCAAAAGTTAGCAAAAGCTCTAAAATGCCAACCTGCAGAAATTCAGAGTTATGAACGCACATATAATACCAAAATGATATCTGATGATATTATTGCAGATATAAAACAGCAAATTTTAGATGGTGAAGAAGATATTCATTGTCCAATGTGTGGAAATCTTTTGATTACTCGTGTTGCAAAGATGTATGATCTTGAGGATAACTTGATGTTACACCCGAAGGCTCATTGTTCAAAATGTGTTTTTCAAATTAAAGATTAGTTTGCAGAATGCGTGAAATAGTATATAATAAACTTATGATTAATGAGAATTATGCAAATATGAATCTTTTAGACTCTGTTCAAGAAAATGTAGAAAAAATCAATAATATTCTTTGTGGACAAAGTTTAAATTCGCAGAATTTGAAAATTTTACTTTCTGCTTATGAGAATTTGTATAACTATACAAATGATATTAGGTATAAAAAAAATATTGCTGATATTTATTATTTCTATTTTAATCAAAAAGAAAAAGCACTTAATTCTTATTTAGAATATGTTTCAAGGGTTCATAATGATAGTTCTGTATTGCATATAATTGCATCTATATATAAATCATTAAAAGATAATGTTAATTACAAAAAATTCTTAGATATGGCATTATGCTCATCTTATGAAAAAGTGGGAAGTCCAATTCCAAAATCGGAAGATTTAGTTTTAGGAATTAATATTGGAGTGGCTGCGGGATTATCTATGAATGATGATATCAAATATGGAGTCGAAACGTATAAAAAAATTATGCAGTATTCACCAATACCTAACAATATTCTTACTCCATATCTTGATTTAGAGTTAAAGAAAGCTGACGAGCTATTCAATGACAAAGAATGGCAAGAAGCGATGATAAAATATAAAAATATTTTTAATTCATCTACTTTAGAAGAAAACGAATTTGTAAAACTTATTAGTTGTTTAGCCGAACTTCAACAAACAGATGTTGCTATGGAATATTTAAAACTGTATGAAGAACGTACCTCAGATAAAGTTCGTGCTGATTATGTTGTGGCAGATTTGATGTATTTCAAATTTAATAGAATACCTGAAGCGATAGAACGATATGAAAGATATATAAAATATAATAAAGATGATGCTCTTGTTTATAATACTCTTGGACATTTGTATTCTGAATTGTATAATGACAGATATCTTGACAAACAATTAAATTATTTCTTAAAGGCTCATGAGCTAAATCCTAATTCTAGAACTTTTACTCGAAATGTTGCACTTATTTATAATAAATTAGGTGATTTTAAAAACGCAGATAAATATTATAAGACATTACTTAATATCAATCCAACCTTTGATGATTATTTTGATTACGGGTGTTTTTTAATTCAACATGGTGATTTTCAAGAAGGTTATAAATATTTTGCTTTTAGGTTTAGAAAAGAAAATAAACCTGCGTTATATCCTCCAATGTTGCCTGCGAATAAAGAACTGACGAATAAAGATGATATAAATGGTCATATAATATTGGTACAATGTGAACAAGGTTTTGGGGATACTATTATGTATGCTCGTTTTGTAAAACAAATTTCAAAACTTGCTAAGAAGGTAATTTTTATTGTTCAAACTGAATTGGTTGATTTGTTTAAATCTTCAAGCTTAGGTGCTGAAATATTAGGGTTAGATACTGATTTTTCAGAATTAGTATATGATTATCATGTACCAATAATGAATCTTCCATTATTTTTAGAAACAACAACGGCGGATATTCCTGATAAAGAGGGGTTTATTTCTGTAGATACTAAAAAAGTAGAACATTTTGCTTATGAGTTTGTGGCTAATCAAAAGAATTTAAAAGTCGGTCTTGCTTTCGAAGGTCACAATGTATCAAGAGATTTGAATAGAGATGTTGAATTAGAACAATTTATTCCTATTATGAAAATGAAAGGTGTAGATGTATATATACTTCAACATGAAGACCCTAAAAAGCAGATTCCAAATTTACCTGAAGGACTTAATTTTATAAATGTTGGAAAAGATTTTTCAACTTTTGAAGATACTGCAGCTGCAATTAAAAATATGGATTTAGTTATTTCTACGGATAACGTAATTCTAAACTTGGCAGGAGCTTTAGGTGTCAAAACTTATGGTGTGTTTAATAAGTTCACAGAATATCGTTGGTTTGATTTATCAGGCGAAGATGTAAAGTGGTATAAATCTGTAAAACCTTATCAAGCAAAAGATATGAATATTTGGAAAGATGTAATTAGCACAATAAAGAAAGATATAAAAGCTTAGCATAAATTATATTGGTAAGCTTTTACCGCAGCTTGTACCCTATCTGTTACTGCAAGTTTGTTCAAAATATTTGAAACGTGAACTTTTGCAGTATGAGAACTTATTACAAGTTCTTCTGCAATTTCCGTGTTTGATAAACCTTTAGAGAGAAGTTTTAAAACTTCTTTTTCTCTATCTGTCAAATTAAGTTCTATATTTTTTTCTTGGTTTTGGTTTTGGTTTTGTTGTTGTTTAAAAACTTTTATAGCAATTTGTACGATTCTTGGGTCTAACCAAATACCACCTTTTATAACTAATTTAATTACTTTGTATAAATCTGAAAATTCAATATCTTTTAAGGAATATGCGTTTGCTCCAGAAACAAGTGCAGTAAGAACTTCTTCATCTGTTTCGTGTGAAGTAACTATAATAACTTTTGTTTCAGGGTATTTTTCTTTGATTATTTTTGTAGCTTCAAGTCCGTCCATATTTGGTAAGCCCAAATCCATAATAATGATATCTACGTTATTATTAATTAAAAAATCTAAACAACTTTCAGCATCTTCAAAGTCTGCAACAATATCTATGTCTTCATAAAGATTAAGTGCATATTTAAGAGCTATTCTTGTTAAACTATAGTCTTCTACAATACAAAGTTTTATTGTCATAATTTGCCTCAATTTAAAAATATCTTAAGTTAATCATAATAAAAACATAAAATTTTAAAGATACCCCATGTGGGCTATAAAAACTTGACTGATAGTAGTTGTTAATAGTAATAATATATGTATGGATATTAATGAAATTAAACAATTAAAAAATTATGAATACTTTTTAGCAAATCTTTCTTCTATTATTAATAAAATTTTTGAAGAGCAAAAAGAGTATATTTGTTGTGCTAATGGTTGTTGTGGTTGTTGTTCTCAGGGTATGTATCCATATTCAGAACTGGAGTTTAAATATCTAAAACTAGGTTTTGACAATTTACCATCAGAAATAAAGAAACTGGTTATAAATAATATAAAAGAAATAAATCAGCAATATAAAGGCAAAGAATTCATGTACAAATGTCCTTTTTTAATAAACGGGAGTTGTAGTGTTTATTTGTATAGAGGTATTATTTGTAGAACTTTTGGACTTATTACAGAAAATTCTCAAGGTAAATTAACGATACCTTTTTGTGCAAAAGAAGGTTTAAATTATTCACAAGTTTATAACCCTAATACCGAACGAATATCAGAAGAGGATGTAAAAAAGTTAGGTTATAAGGTTATGCCTCAAGCCTATAATTTAAGTAGACAACATATTGAAACCCTCTCTTTTGCTAAAGAATTAGGTTTAAATTGGGGTGAGTCAAAAATGCTCTTAGAATGGATTTTGCCTTATATAGAATAAAAAATGGAGAATTTTAATATGAAAAACATACTGATATTATCAGCAAGCCCAAGAAAAAACGGCAACTCAAACACCCTTTGCGACAAATTTATGGAAGGTGCAAAAGATGCCGGCAACAAAGTTGAAAAGATTTTCTTAAAAGATAAAACAATAAACTATTGTACAGGATGTGGCTTTTGTAATACTAACAATTATACGAAATGCTCACAAAATGATGATATGGAAAGCATACTAAATAAAATGATAGAGGCAGATGTGATTGTTATGGCAAGCCCTGTTTACTTTTATACAATAAATGCACAAATGAAAACTTTAATTGACAGATGTTGCGCTAAATATACAAAAATCATAAACAAAGAGTTTTATTTTATAGCAACGGCTGCTGATTCTAATAACAGAATGCTTGATAGAACTTTTGAATGCTTTAGAGGTTTCACTGATTGTTTAACGGGCGCTACTGAAAAAGGCTGTTTGTACGCATCAGGTATTTGGAACAAAGAGGAAGTTAAATCTACAAGATATATAGAAGATGCCTATAATATGGGATTAAACGCATAAAATATCTGCAGTGCAGGTCTTTTTTTTTAACTAACAGTTGTTTGTAAATCATTAACAGGATTATACTTATCTTTTTCATTATTTTTAATAAGATTTTCATAATAATTTTCTTTATAATCAAGCAATTCCAACTGTTTTTTCAAATCTTCTATTTGTTGTAGAGCTTTTATCTTTGTCGCTTTTATAATACCAAATCTTTCAGGTATTGTTGAATCCCCGACCATGCATAAATCTATATAACGTTTTATGGCTTTGTTTTCGGTTCCGACAGATCTCAAACATTTAACTATTTTTACCCAACCCAAATCATGTTCAGAGAATAATTTGACATTATTGGAATCTCTTGTTATTGATGGAAAAAATTCACTCTTTGACTAAAATCTAAGTGTATGTTCAGAAATATCCATTAATTTAGCAACTTCTTTAATCGTGTACATCTTTATATCTACCTCCGATAATAAAATTATAAACCAAAGCCATTAACAGGTAGTAACTCTCAAGTGTTAATATAGAAAATTTTACACCTAAGGATTTGTATGCTACGGCAACACAGTAGATGAAAAAGAATTATCAGACTGTAGAAAATATCAAGAGTTATAATACAGGCGCATTAGCAGGGAATTAATTCCCTGCTAATGCGTTTTCCAAATCTTCTTTTGGATTTGTAATTGGTTTTATCGCAAATTTTTCTACCAAGATATTTAAAACATTTGGAGAAACAAATGCAGGCAAAGAAGGTCCTAGTCGTATGTTTTTAATACCAAGAGATAACAAAGTCAACAGAATGCATACAGCCTTTTGTTCATACCAAGATAAAACAAGAGATAAAGGTAAATCATTGACTGTACAATCAAATGCTTTTGCCAATTCTACTACAACTTTTATTGCAGAATAAGCATCATTACACTGCCCCATATCAAGTAATCTCGGAATACCGTCAATAGTACCTAAATCCAAATCATTAAAGCGATATTTTCCACATGCCAGAGTCAATACTATTGTATCTTTAGACGTCAATTTTACAAATTCTGTGTAATAATTACGTCCCGGTCTTGCTCCATCACAACCACCTACAAGAAATATATGTTTTATATCACCTGATTTTACTGCTGAAATTATTTTATCAGCAACAGATAACACAGTATTATGAGCAAAGCCTACGGTTAGGATTTCGCCGCCATTGATACCTTTATTGTTTTGAACCTCTTTATAGCCGCCAAGTTCAAAAGCCTTATTTATTAAAGGAGTAAAATCCTTATTTTCGTCGATATGAACCATTTCAGGATATTGAACAACAGATGTTGTAAAAACTCTATCTGAATAACTTTCTTTGACAGGCATTATACAATTTGTAGTAAATAGTACAGGAGCAGGGATATTTGCAAATTCTTTTTGTTGATTCTGCCAAGCTGTGCCGAAATTACCTTTTAAATGCTTATATTTCTTTAGTTCAGGATAAGCATGACAAGGCAACATTTCGCCATGGGTATAAATATTAATACCCTTATCTTTAGTCTGTTCTAATAATATAGCCAAGTCCTTCAAATCATGACCTGACACAACAATAAACGCCCCTGCTTCAATATGAGTACTTACCATTGTAGGCTCTGGATTGCCATAAGTTTCGGTATTAGCTTTGTCCAACAACTCCATACATTTCAGATTAACTTCACCTGTTTTCAAAATAAGATTCAAAAATTCTTCATTAGTATGCTCTTTTGATATTGCAATTAATGCCTCATAGAAGAAATCATCAACCTCTGGCGCTTTATATCCCAAGACTCTGGCATGATGGGCATAGGCAGCCATACCTTTTAGACCGAAAAGAATTAACGATTTTAGACTTCTCACATCTTCATCGGCAGTCCAAACATCAGAAATATTGAACGAAGCATCACATGAAACTTTACTTTTAACTTTTTGAAGCATCTTTTGAATAGAAGGATTATCAAAATTTACATTTGTTATAGTTGTAAATAAACCTTCTATAAGCAAATTTGTATTTTCTTCATTCTTTTCCCCACAATTTGCGAGTTCTATCAATGAACTTGTCAATTCATCTTGCAGATTTGCAGTATCAGGCTGTTTGCCACAAACTCCTCTAACCGTACACCCTGCACCAAAAGCCGTTTGTTCACATTGAAAACAAAACATTCCCATATAAAAACTCCTTATTTTTGATTACAGTAGCAATAATAAACCGCTAAATCGACATACTCATATAACCACATAGGCTATACTAAAGAGTAATCATATAAATGTAACAAAAAACTAACAAACTGGAATCTGATAAAAAACTGTAGTACAATTCTAAAAATGGGATATTTTAAGGAGGAAATAAAAATATGCAAATGATGCTAGATAAAAAACTATATTCCGAAACAGAGTTTGTGCCGGGATTATGGTCAAAAGAAATTAATGTAAGAGATTTTATTCAAAAGAACTATACTTTATATACAGGTAATGCAGACTTTTTGGAAGGTCCAACATCTGCAACTTCAAAATTATGGGAAGAATGCTGCGAATTGTTAAAACAAGAACGTGAGAATGGTGGAGTTCTTGATATGGATACAAAAATTGTATCTACAATAACTTCTCATGGTGCTGGATATATTGATAAAGACTTAGAAACTATTGTTGGTTTACAAACAGATGCACCTCTAAAACGCTCTATGCAACCATTCGGTGGTATAAGAATGGCAGAAGGTGCTTGCAAATCTTATGGTTATCAAGTAGATCCAGAAGTTTCTGAAATCTTTACTAAATACAGAAAAACTCATAACCAAGGTGTTTTTGATGTTTATACTCCAGAAATGAAGGCTGCAAGACACTCTGCAATTATTACAGGGCTTCCTGATGCTTATGGTAGAGGACGTATTATAGGTGATTATAGAAGAGTTGCTTTGTATGGTATTGATAGACTTATTGAAGATAAGAAAGAACAATTTGCCTCTTTAGAAGGTGAAATGACACCTGATAAAATTCAATTAAGAGAAGAAATATCAGATCAAATCAAAGCTTTGAAAGAAATGATAGAACTTGGTAATATCTACGGTTATGATATTTCAAAACCAGCAAGAAACGCTAAAGAAGCAATTCAATGGTTATATTTTGGTTTCTTAGCTGCAGTAAAAGAACAAAATGGTGCTGCTATGAGTATCGGTAGAACATCAACTTTCTTAGATATTTATATTGAAAGAGATTTGAGAGATGGTATTATTACTGAATCAGAAGCTCAAGAAATGATTGACCATTTCATTATGAAATTAAGACTTGTAAAATTTGCAAGAACACCTGAATATAACGAATTATTCTCAGGTGATCCTACTTGGGTAACAGAATCTATTGGTGGTGTTGGTATTGATGGCAGACCATTAGTTACTAAAAACTCATTCAGATACTTGCATACATTAGAAAATCTTGGTACTGCTCCAGAACCAAATTTGACAGTTTTATGGTCAAAGAACTTACCACATGGTTTCAAAGAATATTGTGCTCATATTTCTATCACAACATCATCTATTCAATACGAAAACGATGATATGATGAGAGTTACTCATGGTGATGATTATGCAATCGCTTGTTGTGTTTCATCAATGGTTGTTGGTAAAGAAATGCAGTTCTTTGGTGCAAGAGCAAACTTAGCAAAATGTTTGTTATATGCAATCAATGGTGGTGTTGATGAAATATCAAAAGCTCAAATTGGACCAAAATACAGACCTATTACATCTGAATATTTAGACTTTAACGAAGTTATGGATAGATATGAAGATATGATGGATTGGTTAGCAGGCTTGTATGTAAATACTTTAAACGTAATTCATTATATGCACGACAAATATTGTTATGAAAAAGCTCAAATGGCACTTTTAGATAGAGATGTAAAAAGATATTTCGCAACAGGTATTGCAGGATTATCAGTTGTAGCAGATTCTTTATCAGCTATTAAATATGCAAAAGTAAAAACAATAAGAGATGAAAATGGTGTTGTAGTTGATTATCAAGTTGAAGGAGAATTCCCTAAATATGGTAATAATGATGACAGAGTTGATGAATTGGCAGTAAATCTTGTAAGAAGCTTTATGGCAAAAATTAGAAAACATTTCACTTACAGAAATTCAATTCCAACAATGTCAATTTTAACAATTACATCAAACGTTGTTTACGGTAAGAAAACAGGAAACACTCCTGATGGTAGAAAACAAGGAGTACCTTTAGCTCCTGGTGCTAACCCAATGCATGGTAGAGATAGTAACGGTGTTGCAGCTTCATTATCTTCTGTTGCAAAACTTCCGTTCGAAGATGCTCAAGACGGTATTTCAAACACCTTCTCAATCATACCTAACGCACTTGGTAA
>CAKUVB010000042.1 GCA_934693215.1 uncultured Candidatus Melainabacteria bacterium | reverse complement strand
TAAAGCTCCTGTTGCAATATTCTCTCTTGAAATGTCAAAAGATCAACTCGTTCAACGTTTATTATGTTCAGAAGCTGAGGTTGATTCTCAAAGACTACGTTCAGGCAATATGGTTGATAAGGATTGGGATAAAATGGCAGTTGCAATGGACGCATTCGCCTCTGCTCCTATATATATTGATGATACCGCCGGTTGTACGTTAACAGATATAAGAGCAAAGTGTCGAAGATTGGCTATGGAAGAACCAAATCTTGGTTTGATTGTAATTGACTATCTTCAATTAATTGAATCTTCTGGTAAAGAAGACAGAATGCAACAAATTTCTGCAATTTCAAGAGGACTTAAAATTTTAGCAAGAGAATTGAATGTTCCTATTATTGCACTTTCTCAGTTATCTCGTGCAGTTGAATCAAGAACCGATAAACGTCCAATGTTATCAGACTTGAGAGATTCAGGTGCAATCGAACAAGATGCTGATATTGTAATGTTCATTTATCGTGATGAATACTACAAAAAAGAAAGTGGCGAAGAAGAAGATATGTCTGCAAAAGCGGCTAACAAAGGTGAATCCGAAATCATCATTGCAAAACACAGAAACGGCTCTGTTGGAACAGTAAAACTCTTATTCCAAGGCAATATTACAAAGTTCAAAAATCCTATAAAGACCGATGTATTCTAATTTGTTTGAGCTTCTCTTTGGATTTGCATACATCTATATTGATTAGCTAATTGAAGAATTTCAGATTGTTCTTCTTGAATATTATCCATTCTTATATCTATTCTAGCAATATGAGCAAGTCTTTCTTGTTGGATTCGCATAGTTTCTTGCATTTTTGCCATAGCCATATCCTGATTTTTCAAAACTGAATTCAACCTTTTTATTAAAGCATCTTGTTGGTCCAATCGTTGCATCATAATTTGCATTGCATCTTTTCTTTTTTGGTTTGCTTCTTGCGACATTGCTAAACATAACTGCAAACGTTTGACTTCCAATTCCAATTTTGCAACTTTCGAGCCATCTTTATTTTTGTTTGTGACAGTAAATAGATTATCAAAAATATTATCCATACTATTATTTTAATAGTATATCCATGATTTTCAATTAAACTTTAGTTTGAAATTAAAAAAGCTCTCTAATAAGAGAGCTTTTGTTTATTATTCTTGAATAGCTTCGTAACAATCTGAACATATTGTTTCATAACCTTGATGTTCACCTAAAGGTCTATATTTCCAACAACGTTCACATTTTTCACCTTCAGCTTTTACTACCCAAACAGTATAATCATCTTCAGAATATTCATTCAAAACTCCAGTCGGAGCAGAATCTGTTAAATGAGCCTGTGATGTAATAAAGATATCAGCAAGGTCTTTTTCTACTGTTTTTAAAACTTCTGAATTATTTTCAGCTTTTACAAAAACTGCAACTTCAAGAGAACTACCAACTTTTTTATCAGCTCTTAAAGGTTCAATAGCACGAGTTACAACTTCTCTAGCTTTTAATATTTTTGTAAAGTTTTCTTCAAGTTTTTCATTTTTCCATTCAGGTTTTACTTGTGGCCAATCTATTAGAAGGACACTATTTAAACCACCTCTCATACATTCTGGAGTATTTTGCCAAATATCTTCAGCTTGATGAGGCATTACTGGAGTTAATATTTTTACTAATACCAATAATGTTTCATACAAAACGGTTTGACAAGCTCTACGAGAAAGTGATTTTTTACCTGCAGTATATAATCTATCTTTTACAATATCTAGATAGAAAGAACTTAAATCAACTGCTGCAAAATTTTGTAAGCATTGGAAATACTTATAAAATTCATAGCTATCAAAAGCTTTTGTAACTTCTTCAACTACAGAATTTAATTTATGCAAAGCAAATTTATCAATATCTTTAAGTTCGTCATATTTAACATAATCAACACTTGGATTAAAATCAAACAAGTTACCTAACAAGAATCTTGCAGTATTTCTTGTCTTTTTGAAGATTTCAGCCAACTGTTTAATAATATTATCACCGATTTTGATATCATTTCTGTAATCAACTGATGCTGCCCATAATCTAAGGATATCTGCACCATAATTTTTTATAATATCATCAGGTCTGATATAATTACCCAAAGATTTAGACATCTTTCTACCGTCTTCACCAAAAACAAAGCCATGAGTCAAAACTTGTTTATAAGGAGCTTTTCCTTGACAAGCGATAGATGTTAATAATGATGATTGGAACCAACCTCTATGTTGGTCAGAACCTTCTAAATACATATCAACAGGAGTATGTCCTAATTCTTCTGAACGTTTTTCAACAACTGTTCTCCAAGAAGAACCTGAATCAAACCATACGTCCATAATATCTTTTTCTTTTCTAAAATGAGTTTTACCACATTTAGGACATTTAAAACCTTCTGGTAACAATTTTGATTCATCATATTTTACCCAAGCATCAGAACTTTCTTTTTCAAATAATTCTGCAACATGATTAATTGTTTCATCTGTACAGATAACTTCACCACAGTCCTCACAATAAAAAATAGGAATAGGTACACCCCAAGCTCTCTGACGAGAAATACACCAATCAGTACGATTTTCTACCATATTACCAATTCTATTTTCGCCACTTGCCGGAATCCATTTTACTCCTTTTATAGCTTCCATAGCTTCGTTTCTAAACTTATCAACTTTTACAAACCATTGAGGAGTTGCTCTGTAAATAACAGGGTGTTTACATCTCCAACAATGTGGATAACTGTGTTGAATATCTTCTTGAGCAAGTAATGCACCACAGTTTTGAAGTTTTTCTATAACGATAGAATTACCTTTGTAATAAGGTACTCCTTCTAAATCCTTATCTCCAACTTCTTCTGTCCACATACCCTTGCCATCTAAAGGTGATAGAACATCAATATTATATCTGCAACCAACTTCATAATCCTCAAGACCATGACCCGGAGCAGTATGAACAGCACCTGTACCGGCATCTGTTGTTACGTGTTCACCTAAAATTATTGGAGATTTTCTGTTATAAAGAGGGTGGTTTGTATTTAGCAATTCTAAATCTTGCCCTTTACAACTTCCTATTACTCTTATATCTGATTCTTCCCAATGCACACCGTTCAAGAAACTACCTAACAATTCTTGTGCTGCGAAATAAACATCTCCACCTTTTTCGAAGAATGTATATTCTAATCTTGGGTGTAAACTTATTGCCATGTTTGAAGGAATTGTCCAAGGAGTTGTTGTCCAAATAACTGCATATACATCTTTTCCTTCAGTAGCAACAAAGTTGTTTATTTTCTTAACGCTATCTTCATCAAACTTAAATCTTACATAAATAGAAGTAGATGTGTGGTCTGCATATTCAACCTCAGCTTCTGCAAGAGCAGTTTCACAAGATGCACACCAATAAACAGGTTTTAAACCTTTTTCTATATAGCCTTTTTTGAACATGTTACCAAATAATCTTACTTGTTCAGCTTCATAGTCAGGTGCAATTGTAAGATAAGGATTATCCCAATTACCAAGTACTCCTAATCTTTTGAATTCACCTTCTTGACCTTTTAAACTGTTATGAGCATACTCTCTGCATTTTTCTCTAAGTTCTGCAGGAGTAAGAGCTTCTCTACCACCTTTAATTTTCTTTACTACGGCATTTTCAATAGGAAGTCCATGACCATCATATCCTGGAACATAAGGTGCATAGAATCCTTGTTGAGATTTATATTTAATCAAAATATCTTTTAAAATTTTATTTAACGCAGTACCAACGTGAATTTTTCCTGAACTCAAATATGGAGGACCGTCATGTAAAATAAAAGAATTTGTTTTATCTTTACCTTCAATAATTTTATTATATATATCGTTTTCTTCCCAGAATTTTTGAATTTCTAATTCTCTCACTGTAGCATTTGCTCTCATTGCAAGAGTTGTTTCCGGTAAATTTAATGTTTTTTTGTACTCAACTTTTGTTTCTGTATCCATAGTCTATCCTTTATTATATAGTTCAAAATCGTGTTCAAAACTTACGTTACTTTCTTCATCTTGAAGATTATTTTTAGCACCTTTAGTTCGCTCTATAAACTTGTGCATTTGATTGTAATCAAAAGAATTTTCCCAACGAGCAATAACAACTGTAGCAACACAGTTACCAATCAAATTAACAGTTGTTCTACCCATATCTAAAATTTGGTCTATACCAAGTAACAATGCAACACCAATAATTGGAATATTAAAACTTGAAAGAGTTCCGGCAAGAACGACTAATGCAACACGAGGCATTCCTGCCATACCTTTGCTTGTCAACATTAATGCAAACATTATTACTAATTGTTGTTCTACAGCTAGATTTATACCTACCAATTGGGTTGAAAAAATTACAGCCATTGCTAGATATAACGCACTGCCATCAAGGTTAAAAGTGTAACCGGTTGGCATTACAAAACCAACTATAGATTTTGGAACACCAAAATCTTCCATAATAGTCATTGCCTTAGGTAAAGCAGCTTCTGAACTTGCAGTTGTAAAAGCTAAAAATGCAGGTTCTGCTATCGCTCTTATAAAATCTCTTAAAGATATTCTTACAATTTTGCATGCTGCAAATATTACAATACCTACAAACAAACATAATGCAAAATATAGAGATAATATTATTTTTGCATAATTTTTTAAAATGATAATACCGTTTGCACCAATTGTAGAAGATATTGCACCAAAAATCCCTAAGGGTGCAAAATACATCACATATTCGGTAAACTTAAACATTATTGCGGCAGTCGATTGCAAAATATCCATTACGGGTTTTGCTTTTTTGCCTATAGCACATATTGCTATAGCAAAAAATATTGAAAATATTACAATTTGTAGAAGATTCCCGTCTGACATTGATTGGAAAATGCTTGTAGGAATCAAATTTACAAAGAAATCAGCGAATGAACTGTGTGTAGTTGATGATGACATTTGAGTAATACTATTCAACTGGGACATGTTAGCATTTGAAACATTAATTCCGGCTCCCGGATTTAGAGCATTTGCGATGCCCAACCCCAAGAATAGTGCGATTGTTGTTACTACCTCAAAATATATTATTGTTTTTACACCAATCCTACCAAGACTTTTGGGATCACCATGTCCAGCGATACCAACTACCAAAGTTGCAAAAAGAAGTGGTGCAATAATCATTTTGACCATTCTTAAAAATATTGCAGCTAAAGGGTGCATTTGTACAGCAAAATCAGGTGCTATCCACCCTACGATAACCCCAGCTACAAGTGCTATGAAAATAAATAAGCTTAATTGAGAGCTCTTCACAGTATTGTTCCTCTTTTGATATAAGAAAAGTGTATTATAAATATGTCAATTGTTCAAGTTTAATAATGAATCGAGTTTAAGTAAGAGGAGTCAATATTAATATTCATAAAGAAAAAACCGCCAATGGCGGTTAAAAATCAATTATAGGGAAAAATTATGTGTAGAAATTTTATTTAATAACGTTATGAGAACAATTTATACGTTCTATCTACGTTATCTTTTGCAACGGATTTTAATGTATCCATTTCAGTTTTTATTGCATTACGTTCAGACTCAAGAGCAGCTAAATCCGTATCAAATTTTGCATCTTTATTATTGATTTTTCGCATATCAGATTCATATTTTGCTTCAGCTTTTTTCAAATCAACTTCATCAGTAACCTCTTGAAGTCCTGTATCTGTTGCCACATTAACTTCATAAGTGCCAGAAGTTGCCTCAGCCTTTTGTATATCTTCTAAAAAATCTCCATCATTAAAGTTTTTAACTTGTTTGTTATCTTTATCTAAAACTTTAACGAGTACAATATATCCTTCGTTGATAAAATTTGTTACTTGTTCATTTGTTCCAACAAAATTTCCATCTTGAGAAACACAGCCAGTATTTTTCAATTCAGTTATAGCTTTAGCCATCTCGTTATATACTTTACCTTTACTTGCTCCAACTGCAACTTCAAAAGAATATCCACCATCTTTTAATGTAGCGGCTGTAATATTCTTAAAGAATGTAGCACCACTTTGACTGATATCTTTTTGTTGAATCTTCGTTTTATTTAATGCTGTTTCATATTCGGAATAAACTTGTTGTGACTCGTTTGCCATTTGGAGTTTTTGAGCTTCAAGATTTTGAGCTTTGTACTCAATATCATGCATACGAGCTGTCAAATTTAAAAGTCTTGCTTGTGATGCGGATAAACCCATTTGTTACTCCTTTTCCTTTCCGATATTTTTTATTACGGCAAGATACCATAAAAACTTTAGTGATTTGTTCCGGATTGTTAAGACTTTGTTACATTTAATGTTTTTAGACTGTGATATAATCAATATATGAGTACAAGAAAACCGGTAGTAGCAATAGTTGGACGTCCAAATGTAGGTAAATCTACATTTGTTAATCGTCTTATTGGTAACCGTAAATCAATCGTTGATGATTTACCAGGAGTTACCCGTGACAGAATTTATTTTGATGTAGAATGGCTACATCGTAATTTTACAGTAATTGATACAGGTGGAATTATCCCCGGAGATGAAGATGATATTATGGTTTCGATATATGACCAAGCAAAAATAGCTTGTAATGAAGCCGATAGAATTATATTTATTGTTGACGGGAAAGAAGGTATCAATCCTGTAGATTATGATATTGCAAACATTTTGCGTCAGTCTGGTAAACCGATATTTTTAGCTGTCAACAAAATTGATTCTCACGAAGCTGCACTTATGACAGCTGATTTTTACGCTTTATCTATTGGTGAACCTATAGCAATATCAGCACTCCATGGTTCCGGTGGTGTTGGTGATTTACTAGATTTGGTTACAGAAGGTTTTCTTGCTGATGATGAAGAAGTTGAAGAAGATAAAACTATAAAAATAGCTATAGTTGGTCGTCCTAATGCTGGTAAATCATCTATCGTAAATTCACTACTTGGCGAGAAAAGAGTAATCGTATCAGATGTTTCCGGTACAACTCGAGATAGTATTGATAGCCGTTTGACTTTTGAGGGACAGGAATATGTAATTATAGATACTGCCGGTATCAGAAAAAAAGCCAAAGTTACTTATGGTGTTGAAAAATTTGCTGTAGATAGAGCAATACGTTCTATTAGAGAATGTGATGTTGCACTTCTTGTAATCGATGCAAAAGAAGGAATATCTGACCAAGATAAAAAAATATCATCTATTATAACAGAAGCCGGTAAGGCAATGATTATTGCTATCAACAAGTGGGATTTGATAGAAAACAAAAAATCAAATACAATAAACAAATTTGAAAAAGAATTGGTTACAGAAATACCTTTCCTTGATTATGTACCTAAAATCTATGTAAGTGCATTAACTCATCAAAGACTTAATCAAATATTTACAAAAACAAAAGAAGTATACGAACAAGCAACAAAACGAGTATCTACAGGCTTGTTGAATAAAGTTATAAATGAAGCTTATGTAATGAATCCACCACAAAGTGTTAAAAATAAACGATTGAGAATTTTATACACTACTCAAGTTGGAGTTCAACCACCTACGTTCGTATTGTTCGCTAATAATGCAACTCTTATGAAAGACCATTATAAACGATATATAGAAAACAAATTGAGAGAAGCTTTTGGATTCTTTGGAACTCCGATAAGAATTTCATTAAGAGAACGCAGTAACAAAGATAAAAAATAAATTATAAAAAAGTTGAGGTATTAAAACTCAACTTTTTTGTTAGTTTTAATACCTCTTTCAATTGTGATATTACTTAAGATATGTGGTTAAAAATACCTAACCTTAGTCAACCATTAATTTCTTTTTATTATCTTGTTTTATTTCCATCTTAGGTGCTGTAATTTTTAATACACCATGTTCAAGTTTAGCTTTAGTTTTATCTATATCAATTTCTTGAGGGAAGTAAATTGTTCTAGAAAATTCACCATAGCTGAATTCTGATTTTTTGTAACCATCATTGTCATCTTCTTTTTCTTCTTCTTTTTTAGCATTGATTGTGATGTAATTATTTTCAATATCAATATCAAGGTCATCTTTTTTTACGCCGGGCAATTCAGCTTTAACCAAGTATTCTTTGTCTTTTTCTTTGAGTTCAACCGGCATTGCAAGTTTTTCATCTTCCGGAAAACTATAGTCAGGGAATAGTCCGTCTAGGTTACGACTTAGGATAGAACTAATTTCATCATTAACTGTTTTTAAAAATCTGTCAGGTGTTTTTTTTATTAAGAATTTCATAATTTTCTCCTTTCTATTACCTTTTTCTCTCTACACTGTTATTATTACTCTTTTTTGAAAAAATCTTGATTTTTTAACCAATTATTAACAATTCAAGGTAATTGTTAAGAGAAGGTTAAGACTATAAACTAAAAATATATGTAACATTTTTGTTACATATATTAAAGAAAAACCCTAATAATACCGTTAATACGAATAGTAACAAGAGTTGTTTAGTTAAAATTTTCGCGAACCACTAGGCAATCTCAAAAATAGGAAAAGAAAATGGGATTATCGTCATCACAAGCAAGATTGCTCTCCCTAACAGGTAGAATGCATGACATAGAGTATAAGGCTCAACATCTCGAAGCTCAAAAGCTACAGATGGCGAATGAATCTGCACATGTTTATAAAGAATATGAAAATGCTCTTAATAAAACAAAAATACAAGTAAAACAACTAGCTAGTGATGGGTCAACTACATATATAGATGCAACTTATAACTCTATGAAATCTCTTGGTTATACTATGAAATTTCAAGATGATTATAAGCCTATTATTTCAGCAGCTACAGAAAGCAACTTAAAAGTTGCTGGCAATAATAGAGATTATTTTATTGCATTAGAATCAGGACGAGTAACTACAACTAATACAAAAGTAAATGGTGTAACAGAAATTTATACTGCTGATCAATTAAAAAATATGTCATCTAGCGGTAATTATAGATTGATGTCTGATATTGATATGACAGGAATAAATTGGACATCAAAAACTTTTAGCGGAAATCTCGATGGTAATGGACATACAATTAGAGGTTTGAATAAGGCATTGTTCTCAACAATGTCAGGTACTGTTAGTAACTTGAATATTAATGGAGATGTAACAACTCAAGGTATACTAGCTAATGTAATAAATAATGGTACTGTAGAAAACGTAACAGTTTCCGGTTCTGTTAACTCTACAGAATGGGGTGCTGGTGGCATTGCAGGTATAGTTAGAGGGACATCTAACGTGACGAGTTGTTCTTCGAGTGTAAACGTAACAACAACAGCAGGATATGGAGGTAGCCTAATAGGATTCATTGAAGGTTCAACGACAGTAGACAACTGTTCATCATCAGGAAATGTCGAAGGCATGTGTTTAAGTGGAGGTTTAGTTGGAAGTCTAAAAAGTTCAACAGCTAGTATTACAAATTGTAGAGCAACTGGTAATGTTTATGTAACACAAAATACAACAAACAAACATGGTGCAGACTCAAGTGCTGGAGGATTTATAGGCTCTGTTGAGGAAGGTAAAGTGTCTAATTGTGAAGCTTATGGTACCGTAACCTCCGAATCTAACACTATAGGAGGCTTTATTGGAAATGCTAGTTATAATTCTACTATAGAAAACTGTAATGCTTATGGAAACGTAATAGCTAACGTGAATGGTAATATGCTTCTTAATTCAGAAGCTGATGCAAAAGTTAATGCTGGCGGATTTGCTAGTGCCGTAAATGGAGGTACAATAAAAAATTGTAATGCATACGGTACTACATCTAGTGGAATACTTACACAAACTACCACCTCTTTCGCATCAAGCGATATGGATCCACATACTGGCAAAATTATTAATTGTTGGGCTCAAGATACGAATAAACCTTTTGTAAAAAATGAAACCACTTTTGCAGAATACAAACCTTCTACAACTCCAAATAATAATGTTATCAGTGTAACTCCACCAACTATTCAAACTACAGAAACAGTAAATGATACAACTGGTGCTGGTAAAACCTTTGATGATATAAATAAATATGGCGGATATATTTTAGAAGGTACGGCAAATGACCCTGTTGGTAAATATGGAGATGATAGTAACTGGTTTACAACTATGGTAAACGAAGGTTTATTATTCTTATTTAAAAATGATAATGAAGGTAATGAATATCAGGTGAATGTTGCAACGGATACAAGTTTACAAGAAGTGACAGACGATATCGACCTTAAAAAAGCAGAAGCAAAATACGAAGCTGATATGCGTAAAATCAATGCAAAAGACAAAAAATTTGACACTGATATTGCCGCTCTAGAATCTGAACGTAACGCAATTAATACAGAAATGGATACCCTAAAATCTGTAGCTAAAGATAATGTCGATAGAACTTTTAAATTGTTTAGCTAGAGCTTTTAAGAGACTCTAAAAATCTCTTAAACTCTAACTATGCTATAATAATGACCTTATCCTCGAAATAATGTTACTAATATCTGTTTTATTGATATATCTTTGAAGTATTATCTACTATTTCCTCATGATTAGGCACATATTCTGGATAATTCTTTCTAATATCTCGTGCCATTTCTTTCTTACCTTCTCTTGCACTTTCTTTAAATATGTTTAATCGTTCTTTAGCATCATTTGTCATAAGTCTTATAGCTCTTTGTCTTTCTTCTTTTAGAGTTTCATTTGTTCGTGAATTTTTCCTTTGATGCACAATGTTTTCTTTCTCATAAGAATTTACTAAACTTGTCAAATTTTCTTGTCTTGCAATTTGTTTTTCTGAATTAACATCAGAATTATCAAAATATTTATTTAAAACTTTTTTGATATTCTTTCCAATATTGTTATTTGTTTTATTTTGAACTTTTTGAACTTTAGATTTAGCTGATGATAAAATTACCATGTCAGTTTTAGGTTGTGCGTGTAATGAAATATCTTTACCTAAAATCTTTTTAGGTAACTTTGCACCACTATTTTTCACTTTTTTAGAAGGCAAACTTATAGCTTTTTCTACAAATTTATTTGCAGATTGCTGAATATGAGGATTTATAGCCTGTGTAACAGAAAACTTTAAATTATAAAAAATTGGTTGAACAAACATACATACACTCCTTATTTTGTTATAGTTGCTGATATTAAAAAGGACTCCCTTATGGGAGTCCTTTAAAAGTGGTGGGCAGGGGTGGATTCGAACCACCGTAGTCTCGCGACGGCAGATTTACAGTCTGCTCCCTTTAGCCACTCGG
>CAKUVB010000041.1 GCA_934693215.1 uncultured Candidatus Melainabacteria bacterium | reverse complement strand
TGAATATATAGCATAGAATCTTTATATTTTACAGGATTTGTGTAAACATAATCTGCTGTTGTTACAATAAATCTGTCTTTAAACTTGATGTTTACGGTGATAGAGTAGTATTCTGGGAAAGTTTCGTCTAGTGAAATAAAACACATGCCTCTGCCTGAAATATTTTTTGTTGTGGCTTTAATATGTTTAGTTGACCCGTCAGGTAAGACAACAATAAGAGTTATAGGTAGATGCATATCTGCTCTATAGTATGCTCTTTTTTGTGTGTGTTCATAGGTTACTGGAACAGTTGTTGTATATATTCTAGTTTCTCCTGCTTTGAACATTCTTAATAATGTCGCTTGAGCCGCAACAACACCATTAATAGAATATACTTTGATATCAACTGGAGCACCTAATTCAACTTGATCTGCATAATCTGACATGCCTGCAAAATTAACAAATTCTTTATCAAAATTTCTGATAATACAATTAAAACTAAGAGCATCATCAGTGCCTTTATTAAAAATTAACTTAGCAAATTTTATATCGGACGAATCTTTAAGCAAATCATTAGCCATAGTTCAAATAGTATCATTTTAGGTATTTAAAATCAATGGGGGTAAAAACTCAATTTATTTAGAGAGTTTATTCGTCAACCCATTTTTTGGGGTCAAATTTGATGTCCTTGAGATTGATTTTTAGCGATTTTAGATAAGGTGCAAATTTCTTGATTATCATTGTTTTTTGATATAAGAGTTCTTGAGCAACAACATTGTTAGCACAAGCTATAACCATAACCCCGCCACCTATCATACTGTATGGTTTTGATTTTTCTCCAAATTTTTCTCCAACGATAGATTTCCAAAACTTATATAAATTAGAACGGGTTACAGCTTTTTTTATATCCTTATTATTAAGTAATTCAGCAATTACTGAATCAACTCCTTCAAAATCTGTGTACATAACTTTTTTAGTCAAAAAATTTTACCCCTATAATTTATTCTTATTATTTACCCTTGCGATTAATCGTTTTTATTTAGAATTTTTATGCTAATATTATATAATGAAATTTAATCAACTGGAAGATTTAATAAAGAACTCAACCAAGATATTGATTATGAGCCATATAAATCCAGATGGAGATGCTCTAGGTAGTACGAGTTCAATGTATACAACAATTTACGAAAACTTTAAAAAGAGAGCTGATATTTTAGTTATCGGTCATTTGCCGAATTGTTATAAGTTTTTACCAAATATAGAAACCGCAAAGTTTGAATTTGATACTTCTATGGTGTATGACCTTGTTATAACTCTTGATGTCGCATCATTAGATAGGTTAGCAAATCATCAAATTCTTTTTGAGAAGGCTGTTCATACTATTAATATTGACCATCACAAAACAAATAATAATTTTGGTGAAGTTAATGTCGTTAATCCAAAAGCCAGTTCTACAGGCGAAGTTTTGTTAAATATATTCAACGAACAAAATTGGAAGATTTCATTGGATTCAGCGATAGGGTTGTATACGGCAATACTAACCGATACGGGCGGATTTAGGTATGAAAACACTTCTGAAAATGTATTTTTATCAGCAGCTCAACTTGTTAAAATCGGAATAAATCCAAATGGAATATACAAAAACTGTTATGAAAAAAAATCAAAAGATTTTGTAATGTTTCAGAATGCGTGTATAAATAAAGCTGAATTTTTGTTTAATGATAAAGTTGCGTATACTGTTGTTTATAAAAAGGATTTAGAAAAATATCAAGCGAAAGATGATTTTACGGAAGGTCTTGTTGAAACATTACGTGCGATTGATTCTACTGAGATTTCATTTATTGCAAAAGAAATAGATTCTAAATCAACAAAAATTTCAATGAGAAGCAAAACAAAAGATGTAGCAGCAATTTGTGCCGAATACGGTGGTGGTGGACACACTTTTGCAGCAGGTTGCTTAATAAAATCAGGTGTTGATAAGGCAATAAAAAAAATCCTCAAAACAATAGAGGAGTATCTAAATGGGTAAGGCAGTAGATTTTTTAATAAAAACAGTAAAATCTATTATTGATAACGATTTTTCCGGCATGGCGGCAGAAATGAGTTATATGCTTGTAATCGGAATTTTTCCTTTTATGTTGTTTTTAATGTCTTTATTCAATTTGATTGGAAAAAACTATTTTATGAACCCATTATTTATATTTATGGAACGAGTCATGCCTGATGATTCAATCAGATTGATACGTAGTGTATTAGACCAAGTTTTAGGTTTTCCAAGAGGTACAACAGTTGCCGTTGCAGGTTTGTTAATTACATTGTTTATGTCAATGAATGCGTTGTCTGTTGTAATAAAAGGATTAAATAGAGCATATAAAGTTGAAGAAACAAGGGCTTTTGTATATACAAGACTTCTTTCACTGGTTATGGTTGTTGTAAATACGTTGGTACTATTTTTGAGTATAAATATTATTATATTCGGTAAGGTTATTATAAGATTTTTGACAGCTTTTATAAGCCTTGCTCCGAATATTGCTGATACATTACTTGCAATAAGATGGCCGGTTGCTTTTATGGCGTTATTCTTGATGGCATTTTTGCAATACTATATATTCCCTGATGTTAGTTGGTCAGAGCGATTAAAACGAAAAAGTGCTTTACCTGGGACATTGTTCTTCTGTGTGATATGGTTGCTTGCGTCAGGTGGTTTCTCGATTTATGTCAATAAATTACATACTTATAATTTTGTATATGGCACAATTGCTGCATTTGCTATGTTGATGGTTTGGTTTTATTTCACGTCTATGCTTATTTTGATAGGTGGCGAGATAAATTCTCAAGTCCACGACAAGCTTGAGCAAGAAGAACTCATGATGATTATGCAGAATGAAGATTAGTTCTTGTAAAAGTTTGATGTCATTATGATAGAGTATATATTTTTCAAATAAAAAGGGATAAAGTTGATTTACTTTATCCCAATTAATTATTTAGAAGCAAACTATCTTTCTGTAGCATCTTGTAACTTGTCGCACGCATCACAAGGTGGGATTGGTTTGCCACATGGATTGCATGGTGTGACTGTTTTTTTACAAGGGTTACATTCTTCTACTTTCTTTTCGCAAGGGTCACATTTTGGTTTGCAAGTTTGTTTTTTACAAGGGTCGCATTTGTCTTTTTTGCATTTGCATTTTGGCTTGCAAGGTTCTTCTTTTTTACAAACTTTTTCTGCTTTTGGACAAGTTCCCCAAGTTGCAGGGTTCAATCTACTCCAAGAAAATGCGTGAGATACGTTTGTACTCATTGCTATTGCAACTAATAATGTTGTAGTCAATAATGTTTTCTTCATATTATCTCCTTTTATCTTTCGACAACTATGTCGCACACATGATATTTTACAAATCAAAGACAAATTGCATATTCCCCAGTTGAAGATTTATATATCGCCCATGTGGTGATAAATGAAGTTTTATTTTTGTTTGTTAATATTTATTCACTTTATTAAATATTTATGTTTCAATTAAGGAATAATAATAAAGAGGGATTTATAATGGTTAGAAAAATACTTGCAGTAAATTTTGGTGGAATTGGTGATGAAATTTTATTTTTGCCAACTCTGTGGTCTTTAAAGAAAGAATATCCAAATGCAAGTATAACATTGGCTCTTGAATCAAGAGCTATGGGGATAAAAGATTTGTCAGATATAATTGATGATGTTATTCCTGTTGATATCAAAACCAAAAATAAATATACAGAAATTTTTAATTTTATCTCAAAGGCAATATTTGGAAACTATGATTTGTTGGTTATCTCAGGTGCAAATAAAATGATGAGTATTATTGCAGCATGTACTTTTATTCCAAAAAGAGTTGGGTTTGATACCGGTAAACTAAGTCAAATATTGTTGACTGATGTTGTTAAACTAAATAAAAATCAATATGCAGGAAAAATGTATCATGATTTGGTAACTCCATTAACACAACAAGTAACAGATTTGCCTATATTGAGTGTAAATACAAAACAAAAAGTTCCAAATTCAGTTTTGATTCACCCTGGAGTTAGTGAAATGAGTCGTAGAAAAGGTATAATCAAAACAATTCAAGGATATGAATGGGCACAGCTAATTGATTTATTACAACAAGCCGGCAAGCATGTAATGATTGCGGGTGGGCCTGATGATGAATATTGTATTAAAGAGATTGAAAAATATACAAAAATCAAAAATTATGAAAATCTTTATGGAAAAACACATAATCTTACAGAGTTGGCAGAATTGATTTCAAGTGCAGAAAAATTTGTATGCTCTGATTCCGCACCATTACATATTGCCGTAGGGTTGGGTGTAAAAACTTATGTATTCTTTGGACCTACTGATGATAAAAAACTTATCCCGCAAAATGATAATGTAATTGTATTAAAAAATGATTGTGATTGTCCTGACAAACCATGTTTATGGGAAAGAAGAAAAATCTCTTGCATGGAAGTTCCTTGTCTAAAATATGATTTCCACACAATTAGTCGTGTAATATTAGAGAATTAATCCAAAAGAATTAATTTATTGTAACAAATTTATATCCCTTGAAACTCCCTAAAACTCCGTCTTTCAGTAAAATTGGTATTTTAGAATGTTTCAAAGATTTGATAAAGGATTGATTTAATAGTATGTTGTTGCTATATTGAATAAGACTTTAGGATTATGTGTCTTAGAGTTTTCTGTTTACACACAAAAGAAAAGGGTATAAATTATGTCATTACCAAATGTAGCGTATTTTTCAATGGAAATCGCATTAGACCAATCATTATGTACATATTCAGGTGGTTTAGGTTTCTTGGCAGGTGCTCACATGTTATCTGCAGGTTACTTACAAATGCCTATGGTTGGTGTAACAATGTTATGGTCATATGGTTATTATGACCAACGTATTGACCACTCAGGTCAAGTAGAAGTAGCATATATCAGAAAGTATTATGATTTCTTAACTGATATCAATGTTACTGTTGAAGTAGATACTTTTGGTGAAAAAGTAAAAGTAAAAGCATACAGAGTAGAACCTGAATTATTCGGAGCTTGCCCTGTATATTTACTAACAACAGATATTGAAGGAAACAGCGAATGGGCAAGAAGAATTTCTTACAGATTGTATGATGGAGATGAAAGAATCAGAATTGCTCAAGAAACAGTTTTGGGTATTGCAGGTATTAAAGTTCTTCAACAAGTTGGATACAACTTTGATGTTGTTCACTTGAACGAAGGTCACGCACTTCCTGCAGCATTCGAATTGTTGAAACAATACAACGGTGATTTGAACGCAGTTAAGAGAAAAACTGTATTTACAACTCACACTCCAGTTGCAGCCGGTAACGAAGTTCACTGGGTTGATACATTGGCTGAAGGTGGTTTCTTCGCTGGTTGTTCAAGAGATACAGCAGTTCAATTGGGTGGTGAAAACTTCTCATTAACAGTTGCTGCTTTAAGAATGTCAAGAATTGCAAACGCAGTATCTCAATTGCATGGTCTTGTTGCTAACAAGATGTGGGAATGGGTTGATGGAAGATGTCCTATCAGAGCTATCACCAACGCAGTTAACCTTCACTTCTGGCAAGACAAGAGAATGTTCGGTGATGCAACTGACGAACAATTATTGACTGCTAAACACGATATGAAGAAAAAATTGTTCAAGTATATTGCAAATGTTTCTGGTAAGAGATTTGACCCAGATGTATTAACAATCACTTGGGCAAGAAGATTTGCTGATTACAAACGTGCTTGGTTGATTCTTATGAACAAAGAAAGAATCGAAAAATTATTGAACGAAAACAAAATCCAAATCATTTTTGCTGGTAAATTCCACCCAGATGATGTTATGGGTAAAGAAATGTTCAACAAACTTCTTAACCGTTCACACACATTGAAAAATGTTGTTGTATTACCTGGTTATGAACTTCAATTATCAGGCATGTTGAAACGTGGTACAGATGTATGGTTAAACACACCATTAAGACCATTCGAAGCATCAGGTACTTCAGGTATGTCAGCTAATGCTAACGGTGCTATCCACTTATCAACATTTGATGGTTGGACAGTAGAAGGTACATTCCCTGGAATCAATGGTTATACAGTTGAGTATCCTGAACTTGATGACGATATGCCATGGGAAGAAAGACATTGGAAAGATCACGAATGTATGATGAGTATCATTGAAGATCAAATTATTCCTACTTACTACAACAACAAACCTGAATGGGCTAGAATGATGCGTCAAGCTATCAGAACTGCTGAAGCATACTTCAACTCAGACAGAATGGTTATTGAATACTATAACAGATTGTACAAGCCAATCGCTCATGATGATGCATGTGCAGGTGAAGAAAGAAAAGAATTAAATATTTCAGAAGCACCTACATTTGATGCTTGGACTTTCTCAAATATTAAGTAGAAATATAATTCTATTGAATAATAAAAAGCTCTAAAGGTTAATCTTTTAGAGCTTTTTTATGTCAAAAATTATATTATAAAATAAAAGCTAAAATCATTAAAACCATAGAGCCTATTGTCATTGCGGTATTAAGTTTTGAGTAGAATTTGTTATCATCGTATTTATGAGAAGATTTTTTTGCTTTAGATACACTTGCAAGTCTATCTAAACGAATTTTTGCGTCATCGTAGAAGAAATCTGTTTCAAACACTTTGTTTTCTAGCCTTGATAATCTTTCGTTTACCGGTTCATGTGGATATGAATTGTGTAGCAGTTTTTCTTCTAGTGCAGTTAATTGATATTCATCTTTAGGGCTATATGTACTATATGGACCTTTGTTTCGTTCCAAATTTCTCATTTGAGGAGAAGTATAGTATGATTGAATATCGGGTTCGGTATCATTGTATGCTGTATAGTCTGAATCGTAGTATGTATTATTGTTTTGTGCAATAGGTGGATTTTGACTGTAGTATTCAGCTTTTATACGTTCCATTCTTGTATAAAAATCATCTGTTTCAAAAGTTTTGCTGAATAATTTCTTCTCGATACGTACAATTCTTGAACGAAGGCTTTTTTCAGGATTTGATGACATAAACAATTTTTGTTCTATTTCATCAAGAATCGGATATTTTTCTGTGCCGTCACTTTGGACAATATCTTCCTCGTCCATAAATGTATCAGTTGATGGAGTAATTTCTTGTCCAATAACATCACCTGCGAGGTCTTTGTTTATTGCAGATAATCTGTTTTGTACTGTTCCTGTTTTTGGTTTACCGTATATATTTTTTTCAAGTCTATTCAACCTGTTTTCAGGTTTTTCTGATGAGTATTCAATGCCAAAAGTTGCATCTTCAAGTTTTGATAATGTTGTTGAAACATCATCTTTTGCAAAGGATTGTAATCCGATTAATAGTATAAAAATAACAGACAGTTTTTTTAACATAACGAACTCCTAAATTCATGTTAAATTATGAGTTCGTTTTATCTATTAAACCGTCTATGAATTTATTAACGATAAAAAATAAGAATATTTATGTAGGTAGAAAGTAGTAATTTTAAGGTGACTAAGAGCTAAGTAATTAAGTTACTAAGAATAAAAACTCTTTGCGTCATCTTGAGCAAAGCGAAAGATCTCTAACAAACCTTGCATGAGATTCTTCGGCTAAAGCCTCTGAATGACGGTTGCATTCGTCATTCCGTACTCGATACGGAATCTGTCAATGCTGATTTCTTAAAAACCTTATTCTTATTCACTCCAAAAAATTTTTTGCACATTTTTTACACGACTTTTTGTTGAATAAACATTTTTGTTATAATTAAAACTCTAAAAAATTAATATTCAATACCTTTTCTAGCAGATACACCAATGTCCCAGTAATGCTTAACAGGTTCGATTTTGGATACAAGGTGTGCAGTATCAATAATTTTTTTGTCCGCACATCTGCCAGTAATAACAATTTCCATTCTATCAGGTTTATGTTTTATGACATCAACAACTTCATCAACATCAATTATCCCTAATGAGATTGCGATATTTAGTTCATCAAGAATTAATAAATGGTAATCATTATTTTTTATAGACTGTTTAGCTTTTTCCCAGCCTGATACAATGATTTTTCTATCTTCATCTGTTATATTATTTGAGTAGACAATATGTTCTGTTCCAGCTTGATAAATTGTCAAATTTTTACTGATTTTTTCAGACAGGTTTCTAAAAGAATTCAGTTCACCGTATTTGTTACCACCTTTGGTAAACATTATTAAAAGAACTTTCCAATCACGTCCTAATGCACGCATAGCTAGTCCTAGAGATGCAGTTGTTTTACCTTTTCCATCTCCTGTATAAACCTGTATATAACCATGTTCGTCCCAGTCTGGATTATATAAATCTTTATCTTTATCCATTTTCAATTTTATTATATATTAAACCTATGGATAAAAAAACATCACTTCGATTAAAAGCAAAAGAAATCCGTAGTAGTTTAGATATTGATAATATTAGCAATATTTTGACTGAAAAAATAAGACATCTTGATATTTATAAATATTCAAAAAATGTAATGATATTTTATCCTTTAAAAGATGAAATAAACTTACTCCGACTATTAGATGATGATAAAAATTTCTTTTTGCCAAGAATGAATGGAAAGACATTAGAATGTTGTCCTTATAAAAAAGGTGATAGTTTAAATAGTGTGAAATTCAATATTAAAGAACCTGAAACTGAATGTATAAAATGTCCTAATCTTGATTTGGTTATTACTCCTGCATTGGCGGTGGATAAAAAAGGCAATCGGTTAGGTTATGGTGGAGGGTTTTATGATAGGTTTTTGTCAAAAATAAAAAGCAAAACTCTTGTTGCATTACCACAGGATTTGCTTTTTGATAATGTACCTTGCGAAGAATTTGATGTTCAGATTGATTATATTGTAGTTGGTTAAAAGTAACTATAAATTTTTATTTTTTATTTTATAACTATCAAAAAACATATTTACAAAACTTTTATTAGCCTTTTTTGTTGCAATAACAACTTGATTATTAAATCTTTGTCTTAAGTATTTAATTGGATTAAATGTTTTCTTATGAGTAACTTCCCGATTAAAAAAATTCGCATTATACACATGTTTAGCTATAGAATTAATAACTTGTATATTATATTGAAACAAATGCTTTCTACGATATTCGTTTAAAGTTTCACCCCTGGTTATATCATAAAAAGCAGCCATATGAGATGTTCTATGGCGACCTGAATTACAATGAAATAAGGTTTTTCCACCTTTTTCTCCATTTTGTTTAACGGATTTTGAAATTTCTTCAAAATCCTGAAGTTTAGGAATATCGCCTTGTAAAAAACTAAAAGGCTTACGAATATAGTTTATACCTGCAAGTTTGCACGCAATACGTTCTACAAATTTCATTCCACGAAAACCTTTGTGGCGAAAATCATAAATCTGTGTTACTCCTTGTTTTTTCAGTTGAAAAACTTCTTTTACAGTTGGATGAGGACCACGAATAAGATATCTATCAACTGCTTGAAATTTTACGTTCACTCCTTGCATATTACAATTATATAATAGACAAAAATAGATTGATAATTTAATCATTTATAAAAATTGCTATTTATAACAATCATTGACAGATTCCGTATCGTAGTATGGAATGACTGAGTGGGTGTTATCTCAAGCAAAGCGAAAGATTTTTTGCAAACCTTACATGAGATTCATCGCCTGTCGGTTTTGAATTGTATTATTTGCAAACACTTATAATAACAGGAAAACCAGTCATTGTGAAAAATAGTAAATTATTAAATTAATTAAACTTGCATATTATTGATTTCTGTATAAGCATTAATTAATTTATTTCTGATTTGAACTGCCATTTGTAAGCTTAGGTTTGATTTTTCAGCTGCAATCATAACTTCATGAGCTGAGATATCTCCTCCAGAAGCTAAAATTTCTTCTGCACGTTCTGCGTTTAAAGCATCATTGTTTACAGAGTTCAAACCATCTGAGAAAGCCCCGCTTACTCTGTCCATGAACTTGTCCATATCGTTCTTTTCGGGTTTGCGTTTGCTTTCCAATATATCATCAAACGATTTTTCTGCATCTGTCGGAACATCAAATGCTCTACTATTCTTTAATGAATTATTAAACTCTTGTATCGGGTTGTAATTAAATTCTGATATTCCACCTATATAATTCATAATACTTACCTCTTATTATTTTAAACACAAGAATAAATCTTGTTATTTTTTACTCCCTAAATATTCAATGTTGACTGTATCATTGTTTTTACGTTTTCTGCAGCAGCTGCGTTTGCTTGATATGCTTTTGATGCAGATACCATGCCCACCATTTCTTCTACGATATTAACATTTGGCAAATCTACATAACCATTCTCATCAGCATCAGGGTGTGATGGGTCATATACTGTTTTTATAGCATTTTGAGATTCGTATATCTCTGAAACTTCTACACCCTTGTATTTGCGACCTTCGTTCAAAGCTATGCCTGTATTGATTTCAAAATTTCCTGTCGCTGGATTAAATTGTCCTGCTGTTGCGTTATTGCTGAAGTTAGAAGGGCCTCTTGAAAGTTGGTCTGCTAATACAGAACGAAATGCAACATTCTTTTTTATATACACACCTTTTGTACCATCAGGGTTTCGAGTTGTATTAATATTTGCAATATTACTTGCAATAGTATCCATTTTGACTCTTTGTGCAGTCATGCCTGAACCGGCTATATCGAATGCGTTAAAACTCATTTAGTCCTTCCTCTTATTATTTACCCAAGTTTTGTTTAAGTTTATTGTCCTCTAATTGCTTCTGAAATTTTTGAATACTCACGTCTTTCAAGGTTTGAAAGCAAGGTGTATTGAGTACCGGTTTTTGACAAATCCATCATTTCTTTTTCTAATTCAACATTGTTTCCATCTCTACTTCCACCATTAAATGTGTCTGCAAGGATTTGTGGTTGGAATTCTGAAAAAGAGTTTGATTCCAAATATGCTTTTTGTTGTGGTGTCAAAATATTATATCCTTCTTTTGTAAGTCGTTGAGGACTTACTTCTGTAATTGATGCAGGATTATATTTTACACTGTTTAAACATTTTACATATTCTTTATTTTTTTGGTCTGCCATCATCTCGCTTAATTGACCTTCAAAACTTACTTCTTGTCTTTGATAACCTGGAGTCATACAGTTTGCAATATTAGAAGATACAGCTTCTTGTCTTGCAAGCAAACCGTCCATTCCAAGTTTCATTGTGTGCATTGTATTTGATGTTATTAAATCCATTTTTTCCTCTTTAAGCGAAATTATCGCTTATTCTTACCATTTATTAAAGACAAAATTTCAATTCAAAAACTGTTGATTCTTCGTCTGATTTTACTAAGTTTAATTGTCCACATTGTTCTTCTGTGTTTTTCTTACAAATAAACAACCCTAAGCCACTACCTGTAGATTTTGTAG
>CAKUVB010000040.1 GCA_934693215.1 uncultured Candidatus Melainabacteria bacterium | reverse complement strand
CTTTCTTTTTTCTTCGCAATAAAAAAGAAAGAATATTTGGTGCGGGGTTTGGGGTTGCATAAACCCCAATATAAAATTTCTTTAAAATTAACGATTTTTCACAATTCTCTTGTCGAAAAATCATGTTTATAATACTATATCATTGGTTACACTGGTCGATAGGTTTATCCTAGTCTTATTTTTTAAGATGGAACAGTATAGCCCGTAGTAAAACACATTAATTTATAAGGAGAAATGCTATGGCAGTAGCATCAATGATTGAATTATTAGAAGCTGGCGTTCACTTCGGACACCAAACACAACACTGGAACCCAAAAATGAAACAATACATTTATGGGGCGAGAAATGGTATTTATGTACTTGATTTAAGAAAAACAACTGATTTGTTAGATAAAGCTTACGAAGTTGTAAGAGACTTTGCGGCAAAGAACAAAAACATTTTGTTTGTTGGAACAAAAAAACAAGCATCTGAAGTTGTTACTGAAGAAGCTAAAAGAGTTGGTGCTTATTACATCAACAGAAGATGGTTAGGTGGTATGCTTACTAACTTTGAAACAATCAGAACTAGAGTTAACAAACTTAGAGAATTAGAAGATTTCGTTTCAAGCGGTCACGTAGAAAAATTACCTAAAAAAGAACAAGCTCAAATTGCTAGACAACTTGCTAAATTAAGCAGAACTCTTGGCGGTATCAAAGAAATGAGAGGACTTCCTGATTTAATCTTTGTTGTTGACCAAAAGAAAGAAGCTATCGCAATTGCTGAAGCTAACAAATTAAACATTCCTGTTATTTGTTTAGCTGATACAAATGCTAACCCTGAAGGTATTGATTACATTATCCCTGGTAATGATGATGCAATCCGTTCAGTAAAATTAATCGCTTCAAAATTAGCAGATGCTGTTCTTGAAGGTAAACAACTAAAAGAAGCTAAAGCTAATTCTGGCAAAATCGAATCAATCAAAGCAGAAGATGCAGGTGTTGCTGAAGAAGTAAAATCTGAAGAAACTGCAAACGTTTAAGTTTAATATCAAAGGAACGGGGTTTCCCTCGTTCCTTTAAATTATATAAGGAGAATCTAAATGAACGTTACAGCTACAATGGTTAAAGAACTTCGTGATAAAACTGGTGCTGGTATGATGGACGCTAAAAAAGCACTTGTTGAAGTTGACGGAGATATGGAAAAAGCTATGGAAGTACTTCGCCAAAAAGGTATCGCTTCTGCTGAAAAGAAAATGGGTAGAATCGCTGCTGAAGGTAGAGTAGAATCTTACGTTGATGATAATTGCGGTGCAGTTATTGAACTTAACTGCGAAACTGACTTTGTTGCAAAGAATGATGAATTCAAAGAATTAACAGCAGGACTTGCAGAAGTTGTTGCTAAATCTAATCCGGCTGATGTTGCAGCATTAGAAGCTACAACTTGCCCTAAATGTGGTAAAGTTATTGCTGACGTATTAAAAGAAAAAATTGCTTCTATCGGTGAAAAAATCACTATCAGAAGATTTGCTAGATACGAAGGTAATGTTGCATCTTATATCCACAACGGTAAAATCGGTGTATTACTTCAAACATCTGCTAAAGATAACGAATTAACAAAAGATATTTGTTTACATATCGCATCTTCAGCTCCAGAATTCGTTTCAAGAAACGAAATCCCTGCTGATGTTATCGCTCACGAAAAAGAAATCGAAATGGGCAAAGAAGATTTAGCTAAAAAACCTGAAGCAATTAGAGAAAAAATCGTTGAAGGACGTGTTAACAAATTAATGGCTCAAAGATGTTTATTAGAACAACCATTTGTTAAAAATCCTGATATGACAATTGAACAATTAATTTCTGGTAAATTAGAAATCGTTAAATTTGAAAGATTCGTTCTTGGTGAAGGTCTTGAAAAACGTAACGACAATTTCGCTGACGAAGTAATGAGCCAAATTGCAAAATAATTAAATTTTTAATTTAATAACTTAAACGACCGATGATGAAATCATCGGTCGTTTTTTATTGAATAAAAAACTCTTTTTATCTTGAATATGTATTGACAAATTCAAACCATATGTTAGAATCATAATGAGGCTTATTATGAACGAAAACTGTTTTGATAAAAATAAATGTTGGGGTGGAAAAAGAGAGTATGCAGGACGGAAAAAAACTTGTAGAAAAAAAGTTCCGTTCAACAGAAGGATTAACGAAGATGTTTTAAACATCTTAAAAGAATATGCCCAAAGTCATAATATAACCGAAACTGAAGCACTCGAAAGTGCGATAATTTTGCAAACTAATATTGAAAAACTAAAAGGAGATAAAATTATGAAAATTGTAATTCCATCAGCAGATGAAAAACTATGTGGACATTTTGGACATTGTGAATATTTCACATTTGTAGAAATAAATCCTGAAACAAAAGAAATTATAAGTATCGAAAAGAAAGTTCCAGAAGAAGGAATTTCTTGCCAAAGTGCTAGCTGGATAGCAACTCAAGGTGCTAATATTATTTTAGCAGGTGGAATGGGTGGACGTCCAATGGCAATATTTGCTCAAAACGGTGTAAAAGTTATCACCGGTTGTCCTGAATTAGAAATAGAAACCGTAGTTAACCAATTCTTAAACGATAGTTTAGCGACAGGTGAAAACAGCTGTGGCGGAGAACATCATCATTGTCATGGTCACAATCATGGTGAACATCACCACTGCCATTAATAAAATCAAAAAATAAATATATCAAAACAAGCAAGAAAAATTTTCTTGCTTGTTTTTTATTACCTACAAAAGTTCTTTTGGAATATGTCGAAAATCTTCTCTTATTATTTTTCCCTGTTCATCATATTCTTGTTTTGCTTTTGCACCGGCTTTATTTGCTTTTATTTCTATATAATTTTTGCGATATCTTGCATAATCTACATAATGAGGAACGTAATTATCTATAGATTTAGTATAAACATCTGCCTCTTTTTTTAATTTTTTATTCGTAATCTCTCCATAAGTTCTACCAATTTCCTCTAAATTTTCTCCACGTTTACCGCCATTTCTTGCATCAAGATAATATTGCCAACCATGTTCGACTTCATGAGATGATGTAGAAACAAAATTTGATTTTGACTTGAAATCGTGTAATTTGTTAAACATTATATTACCGTCATAAAACAACCCACATAGAGTTTCTGAACCATTTTCCGGTAAATAATTTGTATTAATTATATACCCTAAATTCGCAACACCTCTATCTTTCATAAATTTTTCCGTAATTGGCTCTTTCATATCATCAATACCAAGAATACGATACCCCAAAAAAGAATCATTATTTGGTGATTTTACACCATTTGCATTTATTGATGCATAATCAACATTATACGAGCCATCAACCCCAAACTCTAAACTCTTAACAGGCTTCCGTTCTATTTTTCCGTTTTTTATTTTGGGATATTCAACAAAAGTATGCAAAAAATCACTATATGAAACAGGGTCTGTTGTTATAGTTGTTTTTGATAAAATCTTTTCTCCATTATTTATATTATCAGAAACATGGTTCGTCTGAACCATTCCTTTTTTCCATAAAACAGTCTGCACATTAAATGCATTCAAATTTTCTTGAAACTTCTTATATATATCAACAATTTGTTGAGGTAAAAAATATTCTTTTATCTGCGTTGAGTGAACAATTTCATTATCCCCTATAACATGTTCTTGTCTTTGATAAACTCTATTTCTTATTGGCTTACCGGTATAATTAAAAATTCTCTCCATAATTTTTCCATTACTATCCTTGAATGTTGTTATTTTTTTACAAGGTGTAGATTTTCCTCTTTTTGCAATCAAAACTTCGTCAACCGTATATGGAGTAGATTTATTAAGCCGAATAGCACGACCTTCATAATCTACAAACCTTTGTGTCGTTTTTGATAACAAAAAATATTTACTTGCCATACTTAATTAAAACTTCTAAAAATAATTTTTGCTAAAACATAGTAAATTTTATGCAAACTCATATAGTTTAAGATATAATCAAGAAAAAAGGATTTATTATATGGAAAAAACAAAACTTCTTAACAAAATTGAAGATTATGTTATAAAAAAAGATTATGTATCTGCTCGTAAACTTATTCGCAACGATTTAAAACGGATAGGCACAAAATACGAATACTATTTTTATATGGGTATAGCCTCAACTGACGCTGATGAAAGAATGCGAAATTTCAAGCAAGCATACGAAATAGAACCAAATAACTTAGATATAATAATCAATCTTGCAAATGCAAATGATGAACAAGGAAACTATGATATAGCTATTAAAGGTTATAACAAAGCTCTAGAACTTGATAACAAAAACGCACTTGTTTATAACAATCGAGGTTTTTCATATTTTCACAAAGGAGAATATGAAAATGCCCTAAACGACTATAATAAAGCACTTTCTTTGTCACCAAAGCTAAAAATTGCACAATATAACAAAGACGAACTGATAAAACTGCTTAAAGATGATGAAAAATATACAGAAATTATTAAACAATCCAATGAAAAACATATTGATTACAAATACTATTTTAATCTTGGCATTCAAGAAGCAAATTTAGGTAACACAAACGAGGCTATGATAGCATATAACAAATCTCTTGAAATAAAACCTGATTTTGCACCAACATATATGTTTATTGGAATACTGGAATTCCAAAAAGCAAACTACGAAAAAGCTCGTGAATACTACACAAAAGCAATAAATTGTGATACCGGCTTAACAGATGCGTATTTTAACCGAGCACAAATTGTTTTTGCAACCAAAACAGAGAATAAACAAGAACTTGAATCTGCACTTGAAGATTTACAGAAAGCAGTAGAATTGGATAACAAATTTATTGATGCATATTATTCTATTGCAGTCATTTACAAAAATCTTGGCAACTATAAAGAAGCTATCAAAAACCTTGATAAAATTCTCGAAATTGATGAGCAAAGTGTTAATGCTAGAGCGTTGAAAAAATTGTTAATTAAGAAATATCTTAACTAATTAATCTATTCATAATATTTTCTATCTACCAACTCATCTGGCATAAATTGTTGATGAGCATCAGGATTTGCGTGCGTATATACATAATCTACCCCAAATCCATATTTTTTAGCATCTTTATAATGAGCATCTCTCAGGTGCATTGGAGGAGCATAATCCTTTCCTGCACGAATATCAGCAATTGCCTCATCTATTGCCATAATTGTTTTATTTGATTTTGGAGCTTTTGCCACATAAATAACTGCCTCTACTAAAGGTATTCTACCCTCAGGCAACCCTAATAATTCCACAGCCTTATACGCATTTACTGAAATATTCAATGCATTTGGGTCAGCCATTCCAACATCTTCTGCCGAACATACTATCAAACGTCTTGCGATAAATCTTGGGTCTTCGCCTGCCTCTATCATCTTTGCTAAATAATATATTGAAGCATTAACATCAGAACCCCTTAAACTTTTTTGAAAAGCAGATGCACAATCATAATGTTCTTGTCTTGAATACCTTGTATTACGTTTTTGAGTAATACTTTCTAATATTTCAATCGTAAGTTCTCGAGTATTATTTGCATAATTACTTGCAAAATAAGAGTTTTCGACCATATTCAAAGCACATCTTGCATCACCACGTGCATTATTTATAATAAATTTTACAACATCTTCATCATAGACCAACGGCTGATATGTTTTTTCAAGATACTTAAACCCTCTATCTATAATTTTTGCCATACTATTATCATCAATAGCGTTAAGTCTTATTATCTGAACTCTAGACATCAAAGCCGGCACAACCTGAAAAGAAGGATTTTCTGTTGTCGAGCCTATCAAAAAGAATGTCCCGTTTTCAAGATATGGCAAAAGAGCATCTTGTTGAGTTTTTGTATAACGATGAATTTCATCAATAAATACTATCGTTTTTTGTCCACATCTCAAAGCTGAATTTGCTCTATCTACAGTTTCTTTTATATCCTTAACCCCAGAAGAAACTGCTGAAAGCTCTATAAAATTTGCATTAACTTGATTGGCAATAAGTCTTGCTAATGTTGTTTTTCCGCAACCTGGAGTTCCCCACAGAATCAAAGAAAACAACCTTTGAGATTTAATCAAATTTAGCAACGGAGAATTCGGAGCAATAACATTAGATTGTCCCAAAAATTCTTCAAGTGTCTTTGGTCGCAAAATTTCTGCCAAAGGTGTTTGTTTATTAATATTTTCAAGTTCTGTAAATAAATTATTCATAGTATAATTATACCATAGGAGAATGCAGAAAAATCCAAAATTTCGCAGGCTCATTGCGTAACAAGTAAATCGAAAAAAGATTGAGAGGTCGCATGAAAAATAAATTGTTCTGGATAATTAGTTTAATAGTAGCCTTGATTGTTTCATACTTTACTGTTATCAAAAAGCCTACTACTACACCTCAAAAAGAAGTAACCGTTTGGACTTTGCAAATGGGAGATTTTGCTGATTATATGAATAACATAATCTTATCTTACGAAACCTCTCACCCTGATATAAAAATCAAATGGATTGATGTTCCATTCTCAGAAGGCGATAAAAGAACTCTTGCGGCTATTCTTAGCAACAATCCACCCGATTTGATAAACCTTAATCCTGATTTTTCTGCAATACTTGCTCAAAAAGGAGCATTAGAAACAATCCCCGAAAATAAATTATCTGAATACAACAAAGATATTGTAGATTCTTTAAAATACAAGGGTAATCTATTTGCAATACCTTGGTACGCAACATCAGCAATAACAATTTATAACAAAGATTTATTCAATAAAGCCGGAATAAATAACATGCCTGCAACGTATAACGATTTAGCAAATTTAGCTAACACCGTTAAAGTTAAAACCGGCAAATTCATTTATCTTCCAACGATTACAGAAAATGACACAATGCTAAAAATATTGAATAAATACGGAGTTAACTCTTATAACAACATAAACTCAAAAGAAAGTACCCAAGTATTTGAAATGTACAAACAACTCTATCAAAACAAACTTATACCGGCGGAAAGTATAACCCAAACACATAGAGAAGCACTTGAAAAATATATGTCAGAAAATATTGTATTTTTTCAAGGTGGTGCAAACTTTTTAAATATGATTAAAGATAACGCACCAAATGTTTATGCAAAAACAGATGTTGCACCACAAATTGTTGGAAAATTAGGACAAAATGACTTTTCATTAATGAATTTTGTTATCCCACTAAAAGCTAAATACAAAAACGAAGCTCTTGATTTCGGACTTTTCTTAACTAACAAAGAAAACCAACTTGAACTAGCTAAAAAAACTAACGTCATTTCTACCAACAAAGAGGCATTGCAAGATGAATTCTACAACTCATCTGCGGATTTAATGGCAAAAGCTCGTTCTATAAGTGCAAAACAAATAACACATATCCAACCTGTTATGCATCAGCAAAACAATCAAAAAGATATCAACATTCTTGTTAATACTGCCGTTCAATCCGTATTGTTGAACCAAAAAGATACTCAAACTGTATTAAATAATTTATCCAAAGATTGGAAAAACATATCTTTTTGAGATTTAACGAGATGTACTGCATTTAGAATGGAATTTTACTGTTGACACACAATCGTTATATAACATGAATCTCGTAGTCTTAACAACTTTTTCCGTATATCCACCTTTAAAGACAGTAATAGAAGATGTTGAGCTTGTAGCACAAGTGTCTGCAGTCATTTGCAGATAATGTTCAAATACAGTTATATATTCCCATACCTCTGTTTTAGAATCTGTCCTAAACTTTTTGGTTGGAGTTCCTAAATCTGATAACAAAACCGTTTTGTTTTTATCTATATATTTTTTAGCCAAAACTTTTGTCATAGCTGAATCATAATATGCCTCTATTTTGGATTTCATATTTGGTGGGAGTACATTATATGGCATTTTGTCACGTTTGTTGTACGCAAACAAATCCGCCCCTGCATCAAGCATATAATATATAGATTTGCTATGAGGGGAGAATCTACATAATGAAAGTAACGGAGTATTACCGACATTATCTATTGCATTAGGATTCGCACCGGCATTTAAGAGCATTTGTACAATATGAGGATTTGCAACATCAGTGGCATAAAACAAAGGAGTCTTACGACCTTTACAAACCATATCAACATCAATACCCGAACTAAGTATCGCTTTTGTGAGTTCTTCATCACTATGCTCTATCGCAGTAATTAACGGGTGTGGATTTAAACAACTAAGCGACAATCCATTTTTCAAAAGTATTGTAAATACCTCTGGACTATATTCTTTTTTTAAACATCTCTTTAATAACTTTTCGCTATTATAATAAACGGCTTTGCTGGTTCTGGGATATTTTTTAAAGAACTCATTTAACTCCTCAGTATTATTAGACTTAGAATACCGCACAATTTGTTTATAGGCTTTATCTACAGTCATATTTTCAATGGCTAAAACCGGGTTTATTACAAATAAACAAAATACAAATAACAAAAATAATTTTTTCATACTCAATCCTTTTTTATACATTATAACACTATTTTTTTAAAATCCTTTCATATATTTTCCGTAAAATTAAACTTGCTATTTTTTTCTCTATATGACACAATATATAAAACGGAGAGCAACAATGAAAAAAGGTTTATTTATTACATTTGAAGGTATTGACGGTTGTGGGAAAACAACACAAATTGAATTATTAAAAGAAGAATTAGAAAAAAAAGGATATACAGTTCTTCTAACCAGAGAACCTGGTGCTAAAGGTTTGGGAGAAAAATTTAGAGAAATACTTTTAAATTATGATGGAGAAGTATCTTCAAACTGCGAATCCTTTTTGTTTTTAGCAGATAGAGCTCAACATATTGACACAATAATTAAACCTGCAATAAATAACGGTACTATCGTTTTATGCGACAGACACACCGATTCTACTGTTGCATATCAAGGATATGGCAGAGAACTTGATTTAGAACAAATTTATCAACTTAATAAAATTGCTACAAACGGAATTGTTCCTGATATTACATTTATTCTTGATATTGATATAGAAACCTCTTTGCAACGTATAGGAAAAGGACGTGACAGAATGGAGAATGCGGGCAGAGAATTCTTTGAAAGAGTAAGAAACGGATATATAGAAATATCTAAACAAGAACCTGAAAGAGTTAAACTCTTAAACGGTAAATCTCCTATTGAAGAAATTCAAAATACTATATCTAATTATGTTGAAAAACTAATATAACTAAGCTGATACTTTATGATTTTTAATACTTGCAAATGCAGTTTTGTCAATTTGTTTATTTGTAATTGCATTTGGAATACGGTTAGTTTGAACTTGTGCATTTTGGAGTGCCAGTTTTGCTTTTTTACGTTTATCACTCATATTAGTCATATAAATATTCAAATGCGGAATTCCAAAACCAAGAACTACTGCTGAATAAATATATCCACCCAGCTGAGCAAAATTAAGTAGTCTTAAATTCTTTCTTGCTTGACCATTCTTAGGAAGTGCTTTGAATATTTCATTAAATGTCATAGCTTTACCATCAGGTTTAATTATTGATTTAATTCCTGTTTCTTTTTTCAAACCTTTTATTGCTACTTCTGAGTGTGTTGCAATTGAAGAATCTAAGAAATTAACTGTTTTTTGCCACCAATTTGCATTCTTAGGTAGAGGTTCTCGTTTTAACATGTTTGCATCTTTATTTTGGAACTTATGTATAATTAACTTGTTAAATACATTACCTAGCATTAACCAGTTAAAGAAGCCTAAAACATCTTTTGTAACAACTTCTCTATGTTCATCTTTATCTCTTGAAGTAAATAATCTTGAAGTAATCGCTAAACCAAATACAGTCTTAAACTGGTTAATTGTTGGGTTCTTACCTTTATATTGATTCTTTTCTAAGAATAATTTTGGAATATCTTTGAACTTCTTAGGGTTTTTAGGTAATGCACCTAACGCTGCTAACATAATACCTATCATACCTATACTAGATGCAGTTTTAAGAGCTTTAAACCCTAATGAATTATCTTTTTTACGGCCTTCTACACCAACAAAACCATCAGTACCTGTTCGTTTCTTAGATAAATAAACGTTCAATGGTTGAGCACCAACTGCAAATATACCAGCAATAAAAATACCAATAGCGGTTCTTAAATTACCAAACTTGTGATAATCTTTTAAAAATTCTCCTGTTTTTGAAGCGACTTTATTTGACTTAAACGCTTTTGTCATATGATAGAAGTTTTCCATCAATATTTTTGCATTAGAAGATGTTGCCTTTTCAACTCCAGCCTCTTTATGCACAAGTTTTAATCTATCCTCTACTCCAAGAGCATCAAGCATTTTTCCTGCAAGATTATCTTTTGTTTCCTTCCAAACTTTATTCATTTTATCAGGAGCAGCATTTGCTATTGTTTTCAAATCCTCAATAATACCTTGTTTATGTTCTTCTGGAATTCTAACAAAGCCTTTTGAATCTGCTCTTGATGAATCAGGATTAAATGCCTCTATATTATCAACTATATCTTTAATATAGTTATCCATATTACCTGCGTTTTTATCCCATTTTGCAGTATAAACATGTGATGCATCTGTTGATGCAAAGATTTTATTAACCTTAACTCCATATTTTTTATTAATTGCACCTGCAATCATACTACCTGCAGCTACACCATACAAACCTACTGCAGCATCATTACCAGAAGATTCTGATTCTCTAAAACCTGTTTCAAAACCGGCATTAAAACCTCGATTTTTACCATCTGTCCAAGTTCTTGGAGCAACCATAGCTGTTAAATCAATAATTGTTGCTCCCCAAACTGGCTCATCTGCTAAAAACTTATATGATTTATTCCAAAAGCCTTTAAAAGCAGGAGTGTTTGAAACATTCTTATTCTTGTTTAAAGATGATTTTTTATATGATGTATTAAATTGTTGATTGATTGTATTCATTATCTTGCCACTTCTACTTTCGTTTTAAAATTCTTTAACACTTGGAATTGTTGGTTTGACCCTCTGGAAACAACTCCATTTTGTCCTGTCGAGGTGGTATTTTTTTGAGTGCCGGTACTAGGAGTACTCAATTTTGTGTTAGCCAAATTGTTTTGGGCTAACAATTTTGCTTTTTCTTTAGCATCATGTTGTTTTGTTCTTAATCTCGTATAAATTGGAACAATTACACCTAATATTGCTAATGATGTACCAAGATTAGCCATTTGACATTTTTGACGTAACCTTACAGCCTTTTCTAAATCTTTTCCTACACCTTTTAATTCATCTGAAGATTTCAAATGAGTATTCAATACCCAGTTTTTAAACTTAGTAAGCATACCTTTATTTTTAGCCGGGTCATAAGTTTTGTTTAATAATTCAACACCAGTTTTCTTTTCATAATGAGAAGCCATTGCTTTTGCACCATAATCACCTAAGAAATACATACTTGAGAAAGTTACTA
>CAKUVB010000039.1 GCA_934693215.1 uncultured Candidatus Melainabacteria bacterium | reverse complement strand
AATTGCTATATTTACAAAAGAAAAACACCCCTTAAGCATTTGCTAAAGAGGTGTTTTTATCTTTTTATTTATTTATTCGCCTTTAATTTCAAATTCACCACGAGTTTGAATTTCTTCACTCATTTTGTTAATGAAATCATCTACGTTATAAGTTCCAATTTGACCTACTGCACGTTTTCTAACAGCAACAGAGTTTGATTCTTTTTCTTTGTCACCTACAACACATACATAAGGTACTTTGTGTTGTTGTAGAGCTTCTCTAATTTTGTAATTCATACTTTCTGATCTGTCATCAAGTTCTGCTCTGATACCTGCAGCTCTCATCTTTCTGTAAACTTCTTCCGCATAATCTGCGTGTTTATCTGTTGAGATAGGAACAATAGTAACTTGATTTGGTGCAAGCCATAATGGGAATGCTCCTGCATAGTGTTCAATTAAGATACCATGGAATCTTTCCATTGAACCAAATATTACTCTGTGCAACATTACAGGAGTTTTCATACTACCATCTTTGTCTTGATATTTAATTCCAAAACGTTCTGGCAAGTTGAAATCAAGTTGAATTGTAGCACATTGCCAAGTTCTACCAATAGCATCTTTAACCTTGAAGTCGATTTTAGGTCCGTAGAATGCACCATCACCTTCGTTGATATCATACTTCATTCCACGTTTATCCATTGCTTCTTTCAAACCGGCTTCTGCAAGTTCCCAATTCTTCAATTCACCTACATAGCTTTCAGGTCTTGTAGATAATTCAACTTCAAAATTCATTTTAAAGATTTTCATTGTATCTGATACAAAATCAATAATTTCATTGATTTCACCAACTAATTGTTCAGGAGTACAGAAAATGTGAGCATCATCTTGAGTGAAGCCTTGAACACGAGTTAAACCAGCCAATGCACCTGATTTTTCTTTTCTATATACTGTACCCAACTCAGCCATTCTCAATGGTAATGAACGATAAGAATGTCTGTTTGCTTGATAAATCAAAATATGGAACGGACAATTCATAGGTTTAACTACAAATTGGTCATCTGAATCTTCGTCTTTTTGGATAAAGAACATATTTTCTTTGTAATGGTCCATATGTCCTGAAATTTCCCAAAGTTTTGATTTAGCAATTTGAGGAGTGTTTACAATAACATAACCACGTTTTCTGTGTTCTGTTCTCCAATAGTTTTCTATTTCTTCTCTTACTGTTGCAAGATTTGGGTGCCACAATACAAGACCACCACCGATTTCTTCTCTTACTGAGAACAAATCAAGTTGTTTACCAAGTTTTCTGTGGTCACGTTTTTCTGCTTCTTCCAAGAAAGTTAAATATTCTTGTAAATCTTCTTTATTCCAGTATGCAGTTGCATAAATTCTTTGAAGCATTTTTTTGTTTTCATCGCCTCTCCAGTATGCACCTGCAACTTTTAATAATTTTACTGCATTACCTTTTATATAAGATGTGTTTGGAACGTGAGGACCTGCACATAGGTCATTAAATAATACGTTTCCGTCTTTGTCTTTCGTTAGATAAAGAGTTGGGTTATCGTTTCTGTGTTCTTCAAGTAGTTCAGCTTTATAAATTTCGCCTTCTGCTTTGAATTCTGCAATTTGTTTATCAACATCTTCTACGTTTACTTGTTCAAAAGTAAGATTTTGTTTAAGGATAGATTTCATTTCGTTTTCGATTTTTTCCAAATCTTCGTGAGTGAATGCGTATCCATCTGTTAAATCAAAATCATAGTAAAACCCATCAGCCGTAGAAGGTCCTATAGCCAACTTTGCTTGAGGAAACAATTTCTGTACTGCCTGAGCCATAATGTGTGATGCTGAGTGTCTAAGAATAGACAAAGTTTCTTTGTTCTTTTCCATAATCTTCTTTCTGTCCTTTAGGCATTTTGTAAATTTTTGCTGAGACAACAACATTTGTCCCAAAATTTACTACCATGGGGCGGACTCCCCTAACTGTTACAGTAATTATTCTATCATGGCAAGTAGGTTTTGTAAAAGTGTTTTAGAATAAATAACTATTTATGCAGATTTTAATTGAATTTTTATCTCATATCCAAGTCCATCAAGGATTTTATTAATAGTCGCAATAGTTGGAGATTTTGTTCTTCCATGTAATAAATCTACAAGGCTTGTTCTTTGCATTCCAATAGACTCTGCAAACTGTTTTACTGAGGTTCTGGCTTTTATCACTTGTTCTAAAGAACGAAAGAACTCCGTATAATCGCCATCTTCTGCAAATTCAAGAAGACTATCTCTAAGATAAATATTTTGATTTTCTTCATTTTTTAACCAATCATTTACAAAATCATTATGTTTAATTGTCATTAAATTTACTCCTATTTAGATAATCTTCATAATAAATATTAGCTTGTTTTATTGTCTTATTCTGATTTGATTTATCGCTTCCAGCAATTATTAAAATAATAACATTATTTAATTCTTTAAAATAAATACGATATCCTTTTCCAAAGTCTAATCGTAATTCACTTAATTTACTATTTGACAGATGCTTACAATCCCCATACAAACCATTTTCTAAACGATTGATTCGTTTGATAACTTTTGATTGATACTCTTTAGATAAAGAATAAAACCATTCAATATATGGACACTTGTCATCTTTTGTTGTGTAATATTCAATTTCTTTAAGCATGCTGTTATCTATAGTGTATCAAATTTACGACACTTTGTCAATCCATTACCCTAACTTTTAGCCTTTTACTGCACCTTCATTTTCGCCTGAGATAAAGTATTTTTGCATAGCTAAGAAGAATATAACAATAGGAATTGTTGCTAGAATGGAACCAGCAGCTATAAATCGCCAGTTTGAACTAAACAAACCTTGCAAGTTATTAATACCAACAGGCAGAGTATACATGCAATCCTTTGTTAGTACAATACTAGGCCATAAGAATTCACCCCAAGAGCCAATAAAAGTAAATATAGCAAGAACTGCAAGTGAAGATTTCACTAGCGGAAGGCATACTTTTACAAACATTTCAAATATATTGCACCCATCAATTATTGCCGCTTCCTCAAGTTCTCTAGGTACTTTCATAAATGCTTGACGCATTAAAAATATTCCAAAAGCATTTACTGCAAAAGGTAGAATTAAACCTAAATATCCCATAAAATTATTAACACTATCAATCAAGTTTAGTTTTATTGTAATTAAATAAACAGGTAGCATAATTGATTGAAATGGAATCATAATTGTTGCAAGAATAGAAAAGAATACAATTTTTTTACCCTTAAACTCCATTCTTGCCAACGGATATGCGGCAAGAGAAGATAATATAAGGTTTAACAATACTGTAAACCCTGCAACAACCATACTGTTTATAAAATATCCAATAAAGTTGACCTTATGCCAAACTCCGATATAATTTTCCCAAGTGAAATCTGTAGGAATAATTGTTGGAGGATATGCAAAAATATTTTCATTAACACCTTTCAATGATGTTGATATCAACCAAATAAAAGGAAAGATTGATAAAAGTGAAACAAATATCAATACTGAATGTATAGAAATTTTTGCAAGAATCTTTTTTAGCATAGAATAATGATATCATTAATTTGTATAAGTTGGAAGATGTTTTTATAATAATCAACATTGACAGATTCGGATTATTAAAATATTAAACTGACAGATTCCGTATCAAGTACGGAATGACTGCTTGATTCGTCATATTGAGCATTAGCGAAATATCTCTAGCAAGGTTTACATGAGATTCTTCGCCTACGGCTCTGAATGACACACTTTTCCGTCATATTGAGCATTAGCGAAATATCTCTAACAAGACTTACATGAGATTCTTCGGGTTACGCCCTCTGAATGATTGTTCGGGTTTGTATGAGATTCTTTGGCAAGCCCACTGAATGACCGAAATACTATCATTTGTATTCTATATATCTTTTATAACTTCTATTTCTTTATAATCTTTCAAATAAGGCAAATGTTCTTTTGTAATCAATTCCCCTGGTAAAAGGATTGCAATCCCCGGAGGACATTCCGCAACAACTTCTGCAGATATTCTACCAATCGCATCGTATTTGTTTATCAATTCTTTTGGTGCAAAATAAGCATCTCTTAAACGCATTTTTATTTGCGGAACTAACATTGGCATATGTTTCTTTTTATCAATAATTGGGTGTTCGGTATAGTCTGTTGAATCTATTTCTTTTAAACAATCTACCAAATACTCAAAATCAGATGAATCATTACCTAAGTTTGATAATATTAAAATCCCGATATCAGAAGCAGATTCTACTTCGATGTTATAATCATGCTCAAGTATCATTTCCAAACTCTTTCCTGACAAGCCTTTTACTCTAATAAAAATCTTTGTCAAATCAAGATTTGGCAAATCTAAATATTCAACATTTCTCATTTCATCTATTTCGGATTTTAAATATTCAGCATTTTTAATAGCTCTTTGTATTTGTAGTTTACCTTCTTCTGATTGTAAATTTGCTCTAGCAGCATCAAGGCTTGTTAATAATAATAAAGATGGGCTTGTTGTATGTAATAATTTTAAAGTTCGTTTAAGTATCTCAACATCTATTAAAGAATCTTTTGCAACATGCAACATTGAGGTTTGACTCATACTACCACCTGTTTTGTGCAAAGAATGAACAACAGCATCAGCACCTAATTGTAAAGCTGGTTTTGGTAATTCAGAAGAAAAACTCCATAAACACCCATGAGCCTCATCTACAATTAATGGCACATTATATTTTTTGCAAACAATACTTATTGCAGAAATATCAGATACTACTCCCTCATAGGTTGGGTTTGTAATCCATACGCAAGCAACATTATCGTTTTCAGATAGAGCTTTTTCGATACATTCAGGAGTGATTTTTCCCCAAATAGCCCAGTCATCTATTTTTTGTGGAATAACCCAGCAAGGTTCAGCTCCCGACATTATCAATCCCGTAAGAATAGAACGGTGACAATTTCTATTAACTATAACTTTTTGTCCTCTTTTGCTAATAGCCATTGCTAAAGCTTGATTTCCTATTGTAGAGCCATTAAGCAAAAAGAACGAACTTTTTGCACCAAAAGCTTCCGCAGCGAGTTTTTCAGCCTCTTTTATAGGCCCTGTTGCGGGGTGTAATGTCCCCAAATTATCAAATTCATCAGTCGTATCAAGCTCAAGAATTCTTTCTCCAACCAAATCTTTAAACTTTTTATATACTCCTTGCCCTTTTGTATGTCCAGGGATATGAAATTGATAAGTAGGATTTTTATATGCTATTGTCATTGCATCTACTAATGGTGCATATATTTTGTCACTTGTTTCTGGATTGTTCTCTTTCATTCCTTGATTATAACAAAAAAATATGTACGACTGAGTGGAATATATTTAATTTTAATTTTATGTAACAAATTGTAAATATGTTTTCCGAAAAATTAAAGTTTTCAAGAAATGTGCCGTCATGCATGGCATAGAACTAGGAAACGGATATGTTATCGACAGGCGATGTGCGTCTGCGTAATTGTCCTAAAAAGAAAAAAGGAGTAAGGAAAATGGGTTTATCAGCATCACAAGCAAGATTGTTGAATTTAACCGCAAGAATGCATGATATTGAGTATAAGGCACAAAACCTAGAAGCTCAAAAGTTGCAAATGGCGAATGAATCAACACAGGTTTATCAAGAGTATGAAAATGCTCTAAACAGACAAAAAGTACAATTTAAACAAATTGGAGCAGACGGCTCTGCAAATTATGTAGATGCAAGTGTTACTACTCTACTTCAAAACGGTTATCAAATAAAAATCCTTAGTGGAAATGATTGGTATGATTATAACAGTATAAATAATACTGCAGCACAAAAAACTAATACTCAAGCTCAATGGCAAACTTATGAATCTGAGATTACAGAAGTTAATTTAAACACAGCAATAGGTAAAGATGGCAAAAAAGCTGGAGAAACAGTAACTGATAATGGTGTGACATATAAACTTGCAGAACCGGCAGCCGCAGGTGTAACTACAGTAAAAGGTTATAAACAAAAAACTGCAGATCCAGATGTTCAAGCCAAATTAGTAAAAATTGACTTTACAAAACCAGAAGTTCTTAGAAACTTGGTTGAAGCCGGTTTTATCGTGTTTGAAAAACCAAATAGTGATGGTACTTTTGCACAAGTAAACATTGCAACAGATACATCACTTCAAGAAGTTTCAGATGAAACACAGCTAAAGAAAGCCGAAGCAAAATACGAAGCTGACATGAGAAAAATCAATGCTAAAGATAAAAAATTCGACACAGATTTAGCAGCGATGGAACAAGAAAGAAACGCTATCAAAACAGAAATAGATACATTGAAATCTGTAGCTAAAGATAACGTAGATAGAACATTCAAATTGTTCTCTTAGTAAGACTTAGAAATATAATTTACCCACAATATAAAGGTTGCCATTATTGGCAACCTTTTGTATTTCAAAAAGTTTATTTTTATTTTATTTATCCGTTTTGAGATTCTACATTATTATTTTTATGAAACCATGATTTGATAGTGTTTTTTATTCCAAAAATACAAGAAACAGTTTTTTCTGTTACTTTGCCCCAATTAATAATTTTGTGTGGATATTGTTCAACAAAACCACTTTTAGGAAATTGGTTTGTTTGCAAGAACTCGTTTTTACATTTATCTTTTTGTAAAACTCCGTTTTTGTCAAAAATTAATGACATTTCGCCAAACGAATCTAAATTAGCATCAAACATTTTATCTTTTGTATTTCCTGTTGAAACTATTTTGACAGGTTCTCCACGTTTTGTTGTTTCCCATCTATCTGTTTGTCTATGGTCGTGACCTCCGATAATTACATCAACTCCAGAAATCTCAGATAATTTTTTGTAATAATCAATATCGTGTCTGTCAAATTTGCTATGTCCTGAAAATTCACCTGTATGAGCAAGAATAAAAATTTTATTTATTCCTTGTTTTTCAAAATTATCAACTTCTTTAGTGATTGTTTGGATTGTTTTATCCAAATCTTCTGTTTGGATACCTTTATTGCCCTTTTTCTTTATTCTTGCTTTATAATCCACAGGGGCAAGTCCGATTATACCAATACCATTGACTACTTTTGTTTTTAAAATCTGATTTTGTAGAGGGTTATTATCTGTATAATAAACATTTGTACCCACAAACTTGTCATCTATTCCATATTTTTTTATTGATTTGCTTAATCTTTTTCCTTTTTCTAAATCTCTATTTCCTGTTGCAGTTGCATCAACATAATCTTTTACAAAATTTGATACAATTCTTTCGTTTTGCGGAAAACGGTTAAATATATCACCTGCAGCAAGTGTTAGATTTATTCCATTAGGATTGGTTTTATAAAACTCATCACGACCAGTAATAAACGAATCAATATTCTCAACATTTTCGTGCATATCATTGAAATGCACAACATTTACCCTCGTAAGAGGTTCAGGTTTATGTCGTAATTGTAACCAGATATCTGTCATATTGGTATAAAACATGAAGTAAGATTTTTTTGCTACTATATCTTTGTATATTAAGTGTTATAATCTTTTTATGAATGAAAACAAATTAAAAAAGAATACCGCAATATTGTCTTTGATTTCGAATTCGTTTTTAATCGTAATCAAATTAATGGCAGGTCTTTTGTCAGGTTCTGTTGGGATTATTTCAGAAGCTATACATTCAGGCACAGATTGTTTAGCCTCATACATAACATTTTTTGCAGTAAAAAAATCCTCTGAATCTCCTGATACAAGACATCAATTTGGACATGGAAAATATGAAGATTTTTCAGGATTGGTTGAAGGTGTTTTGATTAATATTGCTGCGTTATATATATTCGCAGAAGCTGGTAAAAACATTATTACCGGAAATCATAATGTTGTTAATATAGATATCGCAGCCTATGTAATGATATTTTCGGTTGTTGTAAATATCATAGTGAGTACAGTTTTGTTCAAAGTCGCTAAAAAAACAGGTTCAATAGCTTTATATGCAGATGGAGAACATTTGAGAACTGATGTTTATACTTCTGTTGGTGTTGCATTAGGAATGATAATGATTAAGCTAACGGGTATCCATATTCTAGATTCAATGATAGCTCTTGTTGTTGCAGTAATGATTTCCCATACAGGGTTAAAAATTTGTAGAAAAGCTACAAGTAATCTTCTAGATGAAGGACTTCCGGAATCAGACATATCAAAGATTGGCGATATTGTGAAAAGCTTTACAAACGAAGGTATACTTGAAACGTGTAAAATAAGAACACGAACATCAGGTCCTCGTATAAATATTGAGTTGACAATTTATGCTCAAGAAACAATGACAGTAAAAGAAAGTCATAGAATTTGCAACGAAATAGAATCTAAGCTAAATTCAACATTTAACAAAGTGGATACTATAATACATATTGAACCAAAATGTAATGCCAAATCTTATATATAATAATTTTATCCTAATCTACTAAACCCTTGTGTATACTGTGGGTATTGAGGATATTGTGAATATCCGTATCCGCTTTGATTAGTTTGTGGTGCAGTTTGTCCGCAAATTTGTTCCCAAGGTTTTGATTGATATAACTGTTGAGCAAAAATATCGCCACCACTATATTTACCCGCTACGAAGGAATTGTTTAATTGTGCGTAATTACCGGAATTCCCGTAAGTTTGTCCTGTTTGATTATTAAATAACTGTTGAGCAAATATATCGTTACTGTATTTGCTATTATATGGGAACTGTTGATAAGGATTGTTATTAACCATTGCTGCGAAATTTTGAGCTTGAGCAACGCCACTAGGATTAATCAAAGATACGTTTGATTGTTGAGTTAATCTATTTGTTTGTTGTGGGTTTGCTTGTTGAGTTTGTTGCAAATATTGTTGATATGCTTGAAGTGCTTCTGGTCTAAATGTTGCACCACCAAAAGTTCCTAATGAACCAATTTCGTTTACCATAATAAATCACCTTTAATAAATATAACCTAACCTATATTTATATAAAGTATTTTTAGTTCATAGAATTGACTTATTTAATCATATCTATTACAAATTGTTTACATTTGTCTATTTCTTTAAACCAATCTTGACGTTCAACTTGTTTAATTATTTGTACAGAAGAATACCATTCAGTCGTTTGAGTGTTATCAAACCAACGCCAATCAGTGCAATAAGGTAATAATAAAAGTGATTTTACCCCTAATGCTCCGGCAAGATGAATACAAGCAGAGTCAACACTTATCATCAAATCCAAATTTTTCATAGCAGAAGCAGTATCATCAAAAGAGTCAAATTCTTCTGATAAATCAATAATTTGTGGATATTTTTTGCAAGCATCAAAAATGTCGTCTTTTTGGAATGAATAAAATTCTACATTTTCAAGCTCTAATAATGATCTGAAATAATCAATATTTATTGTACGGTTAATCGCAGTACGAATACTTAAATCTCCAGCTCTCCAACATAAACCAACCTTTAATTTGTCGGTTTTAAAATATTTATCTTTAAAATACTGAACTTTTTCTTCATCTGCGTTTAAATATCCATCGGACATTGGAATATCAGAATAAAGCATATTCAAATAATACGGTAAACCGACCATTAAAAGAGATGTATCGTATTCCAAATCTGTCAAACCAGAATCATAGAATTTTATATCAGGAAAACTTCTTTGAAGGATTTTGGTAAGAGGTTTTCTTACATAAGCAATAACATTTTTGCATTTTTCTTTTAAATAAGGCAAATATCTTGAGAATTGTAGCCCATCACCTAATCCCATATCTGAATAAACTAATACGGTTGAATCTTTATTACATTCTGAATAAAAGTTTTTAAGAGTTTCTACAGTTTTTGATTTTTCTCTTTGGTTAAACCAATCAAACCCTTGTTCAAAATTCCTTTGTTGAAGATAAAAACAACCAATTGAGGCTTTTATATCATTATCAGTTGGAAAATATTCATAAGCTTTTTTATAATTTTTCTCAGCTTCTTCGAATTTGCCTACTTTTTGTAAGCTTACGGCTAAATGGTAATATCCTATTGGAAAATTTAACTCAATTGCTTGTTTATAACATTCTTGAGCATATTCTTCGTTGTTATAAATCAATTCTTGTAATAACCCCGCATTTATCCAGTTTAGAGGGTTTTGTGGATATGATTTCATTATTTCAGCACAAAGTTTTTCTGCTTTTTTATAATCTCTAATATCCATATAGTTTTGACACAATCTAACTTTCGCAGTCGGACTTTCAGGGTGTGCGGTGATATATTTTTGACAGTATGCACCCGCAAAATTATACATATTCAAAAATCTGAAACATTCAATAATCTTTTGGTATAAATGTTCGCTATCTTTATCATATTTGAACATTTCTTCGCACAATATGATAGTATCATCATATTTTTTTAGTTGATATTTTGTTAATATCAAGGCCGCAATTGTAGATGGGGCTTTTTTTAAGCTATATGATTTTTCTAGTATTTTTTCAGCTTTTTTAAACAAACCTTTTTTGATATTAAAAAGTCCCCAAAAAGATAACACAGTATCATCATTTGGGTATTCTCTTAATAATTCTGAATATATTTTTTCAGCAGAATCAAAATCTTTATTTTTTACATATTGAATAGCTTTATTTAACTTTTTGATGTTTAGCATTATATTCTTTTACTCTTTCAACTACAAGGTTTGCTACTTCATTCCAATTGTCATTATTTTTTTGTTTTGCAATCTCAACTGAACTATACCATTCAGTTTTTTTATCATTATTAAACCAATACCAAGCAGAATCAAATGGAATTAATGCTATCGCTTGCTTATTCATAGCTCCTGCCAGATGTAAAAGCTCTGAATCAATTGAAATTATTAAATCCATTGAGTTTAAGTATTTTGCACAATCTTCTAAATTATGTATTTCGTTTGAAATATTTTTAATTTGAGGGAATTGCAAAATAGTATTAAATATATCATTACTTTGGAACGAATAATAAGAAACATTATCTATTTCAAATAATTGAGGCATAATTTTTGCAATATCAATAGATTCTTGATGTAATGATTTGAACGAATCTCCGGAAGTTTTCCACAACAAACCTATTTTATAATTATCATCATTCAATTCGATTTTTTCTGTGCTGATATATGGTTTTACAGGCAAAATATTTTCAAATGACTTGTTTAAATAATATGGCAATTCTGATAATAGTACATGATAATCAAAATCTGTTTTGAATATATCATTATTATTAATTACTCTAATTTCAGGAAAATGAATTAGAGATTCAGTATCAGGATTGCAAGCAAGAATAACTTTTTGAAATTTGTTTTTTAGCTCAGTTATATATCGCAAGTTTATTATAAATTCGCCACCTCTTATATCTGATACTACAAGAATGGTTTTGTCTTTGAATTCTTTGCCGTTCCATTTATTTTTTAATCCATCTAAATCCTTATTCAAAGTTCGTTCAATATAATACTTGTATCCTTTTCTTGTTTTCTTTTGTACCAGTTCTATTTGTTTCAAAAGGTTTAGGACATCATTTTTCTTTGGATACGTGCTTAATATTTTTTTGCAATACTTTTCAGCTTTGTCATATTCGCCTGTTTTTTTCAAGCATAATGCCAAATCAAATGATGCAGTAC
>CAKUVB010000038.1 GCA_934693215.1 uncultured Candidatus Melainabacteria bacterium | reverse complement strand
GTTTGAGTGTTGGTGAACCTAAAGAAACAATGAACGAATTTGTCGAATTTACAGCTCCTCTACTTCCTCACAACAAGCCTAGATATTTAATGGGGGTTGGAACACCTGAGGACTTATTAGATGGCATAAAACGTGGTGTAGATATGTTTGATTGTGTTCTTCCAACAAGAAATGCTCGACATGGTTCATTCTTTACATGGGAAGGCAAAAAACAAATAAAAAATGCACAATACCAAAAAGATGCCTCACCACTAGATGAAAAATGTAATTGTTATGCTTGTAAAAACCATTCAAAAGCTTATATTAGACATTTATTCAAGTGTGGCGAAGGTACGGCTCAAGCTTTATTATCTATCCATAATATTACTTTTTTAGTTAATTTTTCTCAGCTTGTTCGTCAAGCTATACTAGAAGATAGATTCGAAGATTTTTATAACGAACACTATCAAAACTTTATTAAGTAATGTTACGTTTTTTAATTGTTGTGAAATTACTTGTTTTATATTTACTTTTTATATACAAAGTAAATACGTAATTCAGGTATTAATATGGGCAATTCAAGTACAAACTTGGGTGCTACTACGCAACCAACAAGTAAATTTAAAAAATTTAAAACACCAGAAGAAGTAAGAACTCCTGCAGTTAGAACATACCCTGAAGAAGAAGCAAAACCTAAAAAAGGGATAAAAGCTGTACTATCATTATTTATGAGTAAAAAAGAAGCTGTAGCTGCAGGTACAGAAACTCTTAATTTATTTAATCAATTTAACACAAATGCAGGAAGTGATTCATATATAGATCATATGGAATTTGCTAAATATCAACATGGTGATGAAAATGATGTAATAAATCAAGAAAGACTCAAAAAATTTAACAACTTGAAACCAGAAAAAAAATTAGAAGCCTTAGCCAAACATGGTTTTGAAGAATTAGGCATAGGCAACAAATTACATAATATATTTAAAACAGGTCGTAAAAATAAAAAGAAACTTGATATTAATTCAATTGCAAAAAATAAATATGGTATTGACTTATCCCAGTTTAAGACAAAAGAAGAACAATATAAGGCTATTAGCGATGCTATTAATTCAAAATACAGCACAAACTCCGATAATGACAATTCTATATATATGCAAAACCTAAATAGGTTGAAAGCTGGCAAGTTTACTGAAATAGAAAAAAAGCAATTAAATGGTAAAAATAGTATTACTGACGAAGAACAACTACGTAAATTTGCAGAAGCTGCAACTAAAAAAGAACAAATTCTTGAAATGGCTGAAATATTTACAAACGGAGATGACACGACAAAAGAAGCATTAATAAATACTATGGGCAGTTACGATGCACACATACAAACAGGCATGTTAGGTATTGGCATATTATCTGCTAAAGACAAAGATACACAAAAATTATATGCAAAACTTTTAGTAAATCAAAAAGATTTAAAACTTACAGATATAAACAAAAAATTGTATAATTATGCAACATCTGTATTATTCGATAATTTAAAAGCAAAAGATGGAGTGGAATTCTATACAAATGCTGAACATTTTAGCACAAAATCTGCACAAACAGCTGCATTTATGAATTTTGATACCGCAGAACGAAGCAAAGTAGAACGTGGTGAAATAACACAAGAAGAATATAACGACAATTATGTCAACTTATATGCAGCTTCGGCTCATCAAATACAAGAAGCTTCAAAAGCTTATAAATATGTAACAGATAATTCTAATGAGCAAAATCGTGAAGGTGCTATGGATATGTTGGCATCTACGGCATATCAAATTAAAGATTCATCAGAACGAGATAAAGCTATTGGAAACTTAAAAAGTTCTGAATATTATACAGATAAAACTGATGAAAAACTTAATGAAAGTTTCCAAAAATATATAACAGAAAAAGCTACGACTGAAGATACGGTAAAACCTAAACAATCAGTACAAAACTACCAACCCGTACAAAATACAACTACTAAACCTGATTTTGCTAACACTGTTAATATTGTAATGTCTAGCAATAATGATGAAGCAAAAAACGAACTTATAGAGTATACTTTTGATAATCTAAATGATCAAAATGGTAAAACTAAAAATAGACAAAAAATGAGTATGAGTCAAGGTATACAATTATTAAATGAATTAATTAAAGAAGATAAACTTCAAGGCAGTATTCATGAAGCTAAAGTTTTAACTAAATTACAATCTTTACCTGTACTAACTCTGGTAAATTTATATACTAAATTAAACAGTAAAACACAAAAATATTTTATTGATAAAAAAATCATTAATTATAATGATTTATTAGTAGGATTAACAGAAAGCGGAAAAAGAATGGTGTCTGAGAATATTATGGAAAAAGTCGAAGAATATAAAGCCGATAGAAATGATGTTATTTAACCTTGTTTTCGTCAAACCAAGCTGAGCGAACATATTTAAAATCTTTTAACTCGCCATTTTTCTTGTATTGAGGTTCAAATACAACACCAAAAGCCTGACGTTTTCCATCTTTATAAATTCCATTTTCTTTTATAATTTGATTAGCTTTTTTATAATAACGTCCAATAGCATCAAGGGATTCAAAAGAATAGTTAGAGCCAACCCTATTTTGTGACAATCTTTTGATTTCACCAATTTGTTGTCCTAACCTATTTAATGGTTCTACGTGATGACCTGTAACAATATTAACAAATGCATGTGTTTTATCTTTTGTATATTCATAAACAGAGCGAACAATTGATTTATTTTTATAATCAGCATCACCTTTTTTAAAGGTATCACATAAATCTTGGTTTCTAGTTTTTATATTTTTTGAACCATTAAGATGTCTTACTAGATATCGTTCACACTTTTTCACATTTTTATCAGAAATTATACGTCTTCCATCTGGTGTATAAAAATAAACATGAGATGCAGACTTAAAATTTATGCCATTACATGAATTATTATTCATTATGACCAGTTTCCCAACGATGGTCTAATTTAGCTTTTTCTTCATTTGCATCAAGCTTAGATTTAATTAAATTTCCAGCTAATACAGTTAATCCAACTGTACCAGCAAGTATTTTACCACCGATACCCAAATTTTTAGGTGCTTTTTTTACAATATTACGAACAGCTATAACACCTGCCGTAGCAAAGCCTGCGGCTGCACCATATATTCCACCTTTTATTGCTCCTAAAGCTACATAACCGAAATCAATGAATTTTTTTCTTAAATTAATAAAACCATCTTTTAACTTTGTCTTTGTATTTTTTGGAGAGTCTGCTTTGGAAAAAGAATCAGCTGAAGGTTTAATAGGTTGTCCACATGTAAGACAAGCCTTGTGTTCACATTCTTCTTGTGGAATACCAGCTTTAAATGTTGGAATTGAAGTATTAAATGTAACAGACATATTTACCACCTTTACACATACTTATCTTCAACTACTCTAACACATGAAATCAAATATTTTTGCTAGTTACAGACCCATGATTAACAAAATTTTACATTCTTTGAGTAGTTTTTTTATATGTGATATCATATTCAAATAAGACATCACAGAATATTGGGAGTTATTAATATATGAATAGTGTAGTAGTTGTTGGTAGAGCTGGACAAGATGCTGAAATAAAATATTTTGAATCAGGAAAAATCAGAACAACTTTTTCTCTTGCTGTAAATAGATGGGATAGCAAAACAAAAGCTGAAGTTACAGATTGGTTTAACATTGATGTTTGGGATAAACAAGCTGAATTTGCCGGTGAATACATCAAAAAAGGTCGTCTTGTAGTTGTAGATGGACGTATCCAATCAAACAAATGGAAAGATGCATCTGGCGAAGAAAGAGAACGTTATTTAATTGTTGCAAACAATGTTAGATTATTAGGTTCAAAAAGGGATGCTGAATAATGATATTTGCTAACCAGATTGGAATTATAGCTGATGACCTAACTGGTGCAAATGACACTGCACTTCAATTTCAAAAAAGAGGTGCGATTACTCAAATATTGCTTGATTATAACAATATTGGGCAAACCTCTACTGATATGTGTGTTTGGGCAACATCAACAGAATCACGAAACATACCACCAGAAGAAGCTGTAGAAAAAGTTAAAAATGCAGTTAAATCTATATCAACATCATTAAATATTGAGCATTTTTATAAAAAAATTGATTCTACAGTAAGAGGAAATATAGCGGTAGAAACTCTTGCTATGCTTAAGGTTTTGGATATGGACGCATCTGTTATAATACCGGCTTTCCCATCAGAGGGCAGAATAACAGTCGGTGGATATCATTTATTAAAAGGTGTTCCTATAGGAAGAACTGAAATGGCTAAAGACCCTCATTCTCCGATAAATGAATCTCATGTGCCTACACTATTAAAAAACCAACTAGGAGAAGATAATGATATAGTTGCACATATTGATTTAAAAACGGTTATGAATGGTGCCGGTCCAATTTTAATGAAGATTAATGAATTAGTTAAAGAAGGTAAAAAACTAATTGTTGCAGATGCTACGTCTATTGTGGATATTGAACAAATAATCCTAGCTATAAACAAATCGGGATTTAACATTTTACCTACAGGTACAGCTGCTACGGCAACGGTACTGTCTTCAATATGGTTACCTGATGAAAATGATTATATTCCTTATGTAATTCCTAAATTACCTAAATTAATAATTTCAGGTTCAGCAACTGAAATTAATTGCAACCAAATAGAAAAATTCAAAAACAGTGATGATTCAGAAGATGTATACGAAATAGCATTAACTCAAAAAAATATTATTGATGGGGTTTCTGATGATATTGTAACGAACATTCTTGCTAATCTAAAACAAGATAATACAGTTTTAGTACATTCATCTTATTTAGTTGAAAACTTTGATGGTTTCTCTGACGATTCACTTAATGCAGAATTAACAAAAACAAAATTCGCTAGTAAAATTACAGATTATTTAGCAGAATTAACTCAAAAAGTTACTCTTGCGAAACAAGTGTTATTATTAACTCTTGGTGGTGAAACCTCATATAAATGCTGTAAAGCAATAAATGCTATTGAACTAAAGCTTTTAGATGAAGTCGCACCTGCGATAGCTCTATGTATAGATACGAATGGACGATTGATTATTACAAAGTCTGGTAACTTAGGCAATTCTAACACTCTAATTGATATTATGAGATATATAAAACGCCATGAACAACAACACTTATAAAAATAAAATTGCAATAACAACAGGTGATTATAACGGTATTGGAGCAGAAATTACCATCAAAGCTCTTAATTCTCTTGATTTACCATCTGATAAAGTCGTTTTAATTACAAATAAAAAAATATTGGATTATTATGGTAATTTAAAAAAAACTTATGAAATTATTAACATTCCTTTTGAGGAAGATATCTGTTGCGGAAGGTTATCAAAAGCTTCTGGAGAATTTTCGTTCAAATCATTAGTTACAGCATGTCAAATTAAACCTCAGGCAATTGTAACAGCTCCTACTTGTAAGGAATCAATGCACCTTGCGGGGCATAAATACAACGGTCAAACAGAAGTTTTAGAGAAATATTTATCAAATGGCAAAACTAAAGCTGAAATGCTATTTATCTCAAAATATTTTGATGTGTTTCTTCTTACTCGCCATTGTCCATTAAAAGATATTACTATTTCAGAACAGATGATAATAGACAAAGTTTTAAGACTACAAGAATTTTATAAAACAAAAAAGAAATTTTCACTTTGTGCATTAAATCCTCATGCTGGAGAAGACGGGATTTTAGGAAGAGAAGAATTAGATATAATCATACCGGCAGTAGAAAAACTAAAAACTATGGGAATAAATATTACGTATCCTCAACCAGCAGATACTTTATTTGTAGAGGCAATACAAAATTACATAAAAGGGGAAAAAGCACCTTACGATTGTTATATCGCAATGTATCATGATCAAGGTTTAATTCCTATAAAATCCATAGCCGGAGATTGCACTGTTAATACAACAATAGGACTACCAATAATTAGAACATCACCTTCACATGGTACAGCCTTTGATATTGCGGGAAAAAATATTGCAAAACCAGATTCAATGATTTCAGCAATCAAAACGGCTTTGCAACTAACTCAAGCATCAAATCAACCCCTAAATGTTTAACCTGTTCAAACTTAAACTCTTTTGCTTGAGAGATTATATTTAAAATAGCCCCGTCAAAACTGGATTTGCCTAAATTATCATTTAAGATTTTTGGCGCAATAAAATAGTAAATTTTATCAACTAATCCTTCTTTTAAAAAAGAACCACACAAAGTTCCACCAGCCTCAACAAAAACAGACATAATTTTTCTATTGTATAAATCCTTCATTAACCCTTCAAGATTTGTATAAGGAATCCATTTTATAGAATCGTGAAAAAACTCTTTTTTAGATACAATATAACAATCACCATTTTGATATATTTGAGAGCTTAAATCAGTTTTTAAATCTCTATCTATAATGACCTTACATTTATGTTGCATTTGAGGATTATCGGCAATTACTGTCGAAGATGAAGTTAGGATACAATCATATTTTTGTCTTAATTTGCGAGCATAAAACCTTGCCTTGTCAGACGTAATCCACTTTGAATCACCTGTTTTCGTAGCTATTTTCCCATCAATTGTAGAGGCTGTTTTTACTACGATAAAAGGTCTTTGCTTAATTATATTTGTAAAAAATATTTCATTAAGTTTTTTACCCTCTTCCTCTAAAACTCCAGTAATAACTTCTATACCTGAATCTTTCAATTTTTGAATACCGCCTGATGCAACTGGATTAGGGTCAACATTTGATATTACTACCCTTTTTATACCTCGTTCAATAATCAAATCACTACAAGGTGGAGTTTTTCCATAATGATTGCAAGGTTCTAAATTAACAATTAATGTACCGTTTTTTTCTTCATTATTTTTTAATTTAAGAAGAGCATCTCTTTCAGCATGATTTTCTCCATATTTTTTATGATACCCTTCTGAAATAATATTATTATTTTTATCTAACACAACACAACCAACCATAGGATTGGGAGATGTTTTGCCTTTCTTAGCAAGTTTAAAACACTTTCGCATTAAATTTTCATAATCCATAACTCTATTGTATAATAAATAAGGTAATGTAGAAAATCAACGTTTGGGGGTGTTTTATGAAAATAACTTATCTTGGACATAGTGCTTTTGAAATAAAAACTAATAAAGACTGTATTATAATTGACCCATACTTAGTTTGTTCCCCAAATTACAACTATAATGACGTAACAAATATTTTTGTTACACATGGTCATGGCGACCATTTAGGTAGTGCATTTAATATCTCAAGAAAGACAAATGCTCCTATAACTGCAATTTTTGAACTGGCAAACTATTGTTCAGCAAACAAAGTCAGAGCAAATGGTGTAGGACTAGGAGCTTGGATAAACTATTCTTTCGGCAGAGTTATCTTTGTACCTGCATTCCATTCATCATCTGCACCTGATGGAACATATACAGGTTGTCCTGCAGGTATAATATTTGAAATCGAAGGTAAACGTATATATCATGCTGGTGACACTTGTCTAAACTCAGAAATGAAGGTTATAAAAGAAGTTTATAAACCTGATATTGTAATGTTACCTATAGGAGGAGTTTATACAATGGACGTTGAGGCTGCAAATATTGCGGCAAAATGGCTTGATGCCCCTGTTGTTATACCAATGCACTACAACACTTTTGAAGCTATTTCTGCAAATATAACTTTGTTCAATAAGCTAATTACAGAACAAGGTAAAAATGCTCAAATAATGCCTGTAGGTGAGGTCTTAGAAGTATAATCAAACATTTTCTCATATTAATGGAGTATTTTTACTAAAGTTATGTAAATAAATATGGAAATTTTCCGTAATGTCATTATATATATAGTGTGAACTAGAAGGAAACTAAAAATGACATTAGGGGTTTATTCTAACAATTTTATACCACGAGAAAAATATGCTATAAAAGATAGCACAAACTCAGGTTCAATGGATAAAGAAGGGCAAAACTCATTCTTAGAGGAATTTGCTAAAGATGAAGCCTCTGAAAAACGTTTAAAATCAGATTTAGAAAGAGAAGAAAAACAAGTTGAAGATGTTAATATAGGAAACTATACAATGCCTTCACACTCTACTATATCTGATTATATCGACAATTTTTTGTTAATAAATGCAGAACAAGTTGCTTGTACTAATATGACTCAACACTTAATAAAAAGTGATGAGTTAAAAGAAACATTAGGTTTCCTAAATAATGAGGCTGCAAAAACAATGTTTCAAGGAAGAAAACGACCTGAATTCAAGGAAAGTAGGCATATTCCTCAATTTAAGACAAATATGTTATCTTCTAAACCTAAAAACTTCTTTAGCACAGGCATAGATTCAAGTACAAATAATTTCTTCATTAAATAATTATGAAACTGACACTTGATACGTCATACATTAATAAATCTGATAATATTCAATCTTTGCTAGATTATGCTTCAGATTTAGGTATTGTTACTTTAGATACATCAGCCTTATACCCAAATAGTGAGTATTGTTTAGGACAATGTAATTTAGAGAACTTTGAAGTTGTTACAAAAACGATAATGTATGATTATACTCTCTCTCGTCATGAAAATTTTGAAAACATAAAAGATACCTTTTATTCTTCTCAAAGAAAACTTGGATATATTGAACTATATGGACTATTGATTTCTTCAGGTAATGATGTTTTAGATTATCCTGAATTATGGGACTTGATTTGTGATTTTAAAGATAAAGAATACGTACATAAAATTGGTGTAAATGTATCAACTCCTAATGAATTGATTGAAATTATTGATTCTTACGATATTGATATTGTACAATTACCTCTAAATATTTTTGACCAGGATTTTATAGGTTTATTACCTGAATTAAAACAAAAAAATATTGAAATACATACTAGAAATACTTTTAAAGAAGGTATTTTATTAAAGAATATGTGGCAACTGCCAGAAAAGTATAAAACATTTAAACCCATTATAGAAAAAATACCTGAGCCAAAAGTAGCTTATGCATTGAGTCTACCAAAATTATTAAAAGAAGTTGATAAAATTATTATTCCTGCTCTTTCAACAAGTGATTTAGACTATTTTATAAATATGTATAACTTTGATACTTGTAATATTGATTATGCCCCTTTTAGAACAAAATAATAATGAATGTAAAAATATGTGAAATTCGTATATAACAATGTTTCTTTGTTTGTTCGTTCTTGCTATTATTTAAAAGACGAGGGTCAACCAATATAATATATTTTTAATCATCTTTAAAAGGAGTGTAGGTAAATGGTAAAAGCAATTGGTGCTACGGATAGTATAAAAACAAAAACTGTACGTCAGAGAACATTAGATGACGGCAATCGTGGACTAGTAATAGGAGCTGCAATAGGTGGTATTGAAGGCTTCTCTAGAAAAAGTTGGCTTACAAAAGGACACCCTTCTGATAGTTTTATAAAAAATGTAAGTAAAGGTCTTGAAACTACTTTAAAACCTGAAGAACATAAAGAATTTAATAAAATAAACTCTTTCTTTAAAGATTTAACACACTATAAAGTTAATGTTGATAATATGAGAAGCAGAGTTGAAGAAAGTACAGAACTTTCTAATGCCGTAAATAAAAAAGAAGGTGAAACTACAAAAGATGCATTAGATAGAATTTTTTCTAACCCTGATAAAAATGCAGTTAAAGAAGAATTAAGAAACTTACAGACAAGAACTGTTATTGATAAAAAGGTAGACACTACAGCTGCTGAAACAATCATAACCAAGAATTTTGATGCAACTAATAAAAAACTAAAAAAAGCTGAAGGTACATCTGATGAAGTGTTTAAAATCTTAAAAAAATCAGCAAAAAGTATCAATAAATCAACCGCAATAAAACACACTGTAATAGGGGCTGTTTTAGCTGGAACATTAGGACTATTGGTAGGTTCGAGAGCTCACAACGAAGTTGCAAAAGCTAGTAAATAGTTTATCTATGATATAATAATAACTACAATAGTACTAATAATACCTGAGTAGTCGGATAATCGCACTTTTATAGTGAGGAAAGTCCGTGCATTCAAGGACAAATCTCCGGAGAAACTCCGGACGGTGTGAATCGGTGGATAGTGCCACAGAAATGTAAACTGCCGATGGATTAATTTCACAGGCGATGGTGCAACGGTGAGTTAAGAGCTTCACCAGTAATATTGAGAAATATTAGCTAGGTAAACCCAGATTGAATGCAAGATAGAATTGAAGGCTAAAGGTGTCCGCCTACTTCTAAGTTATCGCTAGAGATTATGAGTAATCATAATACCAGACAGATGATTATCGAGAAACAGAACACGGCTTATGAGCTACTCAGGTATTATTAATATAAAAAAAGGTGATAAAGATGAATTCTTTATCACCTTTTTACTTTGAATTTTAAAAAATTATAAAGCAGCTTTTGCTTTTTCAACAATCATAGAAAATGCTTCTTTGTCATTAACTGCAAGGTCTGCTAACATTTTACGGTTAACAATAATGTTTGCTTTTTTGCAAGCATTAACGAATCTTGAATAGTTCATTCCTTCAGCTCTAACAGCGGCATTAATTCTAACAATCCATAGACGACGCATATTACGTTTTGTAGTACGTCTATCTCTGTAAGCATATTTTAAAGCTTTCATAACTGCACAATTAGCAACTTTAAATATTCTGCTTCTTGCACCTTTGAAACCTTTAGCTAACTTTAATATTTTTTTGTGTCTATTACGACATACATTTCCACGTTTTACTCTCATTGTTCAACACTCCTATCTTGAATACTTCTTGTATGGTAACTCGTAAGATACCAATTTTACTTGACTGTCAGAAATTGCAACATCACCGAAGATTTTACGTTTTCTTGAGCCTGACTTGTGTTGAAGCAAGTGACCGATACCTGCATGTCTTCTTTGAATTTTACCTGTTGCAGTAACTTTATAACGTTTTGCAGCAGATCTGTGAGTTTTCATCTTTGGCATTTCGTTTCTCCTTTTATTTTCATACCGGATAAGGCATACCAACGCACTATATCTCGGTTAATCTTATTCTACATTATCAATCTATAAATGCAAGTACAAAAACTATTTTGCACAAGCACAAATATCTGGAGCTACTGATTTATAAAAATCATTAGCTTGTTCAAATTTATAAGCAATATTGAATAATTTTGCTTCTGCTAATTGAGGTGCCATAATCTGTAAACCAATTGGCATACCATCTGTATCAAAACCTGCAGGAACACTCATTGCCGGTATACCAGCTAAGTTTGATGAAATTGTAGCAATATCTGTTAAATACATAGCTAATGGGTCTTCTGAACGAGAACCTAAGTCAAATGCAGTGTTTGGACAAGTTGGAGCTATCAAAGCATCGACTTTATTAAATGCTTCTACAAACTCATTAGTTACTAATCTACGCATTTGTTGTGCTTTTTTGTAATAAGCATCATAATATCCTGAACTTAGAGCATAAGTTCCTAACATTATTCTACGTTTAACTTCATCTCCAAAGCCTTCTGCTCTTGATTTACAGTACATTTCAAGTAGATTTTCAGGGTTATCTGTTCTATGTCCATATCTTACACCATCAAATCTTGCTAAGTTTGAGCTACATTCTGCAGTTGCAAGAATATAATAAATACCAATTGAATACTTAATTTTTGGTAAAGATATTTCAACAATCTCAGCACCTAATTTTTTATAAGTTTCAATAGCATTTTGAATAGCTTTTTCAACACAAGGAGAAATACCTTCTCCCATAAGTTCTTTTATAACACCTATTTTCATTCCTTTAATATCATTATTCAAAGATTGAGAATAATGCTCTACAGGTAAATTCAAAGATGTTGAATCATGTGGATCGTGTCCTGAAATTACTTCAAGAAGATTTGCTGAATCTTCTACAGTTCTTGAGAACGGTCCAATTTGGTCAAGAGATGATGCAAAAGCAATCAAACCATATCTTGAGACTTTACCATAAGT
>CAKUVB010000037.1 GCA_934693215.1 uncultured Candidatus Melainabacteria bacterium | reverse complement strand
ACCCAAAACATAGATGCCGTCAAAATTCTATCATTAGTTTCCAAAACATTGAACAACACAGGGTCAGAACCATGATGTGCCGCTAGAATATTTTTTATCGCACAAAGTTCTTCGTACTTTAATTCTTGTTTAACAGTTATAGTAACCAAATTAGAGTTATCAACAGGTTTTACATTATCTATTAAAACACTTGTTTGATCCTCAGCTCTATGCTGAATTTTCCCTGAAATAATAACCTTTTGTTCAAGTTGTAAAAAATCATTATATTCTTGTATAGTCTTGTTAAAGGCAACTAATTCAACTTTTCCTGTTAAATCCTCTAATGTCATAAACTTAATGAATTTAGTAGGGTCTTTTTTAGTAGGAATTTGCCTTGCTGCCGTAATAAGTCCACATATAGTAACTGCCGTATCGTTTGGCTTTTCAGCTAACTCGGAAACCTTATGTGTCATTAAGAAAGGTAATTTATCTCTTATTGAAAACAATGGGTGCGAAGTGACATAGAATCCTAAAAACTCTTTTTCGAATAATTGAATCTGCTTATCTTCGAATTCCTCATCAGAACCACCTAATTGGAATTGAGATGCAGCAAAGCCATCATCTTCCGGTAAAGCAGAAAATAAACTTACTTGCCCCATAGCCTTGGCTTTAGCCTCTCTTGATACTGCAGAAATAATATATTCAAGATTTTCAAGTAATTGTTTTCGACTTTTTTCAATAGTTGAAAAAGCACCGGCTTTTATTAAACCTTCTAATAATCTCTTATTTACATGTTTAGGGTCTAAACGTTTACAAAAATCAAATATATCTTTAAAATCACCGTTTTCTTCACGTTCATTAATAATTGCTTCTACAACACCTTCCCCCACTTGTTTTATGGCCGCTAGACCAAACCTTATGTTATTCCCGTCAGGAGTATATTGTAAATAAGATTTGTTAATATCAGGTGGTAAAACCTTAATACCATATTTTTGAGCTTCTTCAATATATAATTGTGTCTTTTCTGTATCATTTGTTACACTTGAAAGCAAAGCTGACAAATATTCAACAGGATAATGACATTTCAAAAATGCGGTTTGATAAGCAACAAACGCATAAGCTGCAGAGTGGCTTCGGTTGAAACAGTATGATGCAAATTTCTCAATTTTTTCAAACAAATCTATTGCATCTTTAGCTTCCATATTATGACGAGCAGAGTTTTCAATAAACTTACCTTTTTGCTTCTGCATTTCTTCAAGTTTTTTCTTACCCATCATACGGCGAACCATATCTGCTTGACCGAGTGAATAATCGGCTAAGACTTGGAAAACTTGCATGATTTGTTCTTGATAAACAATAGTCCCGTAAGTATCTTTTAATACAGGTTCTAGTAAAGGGTGTGGATAAGTAACAGCTACACGTCCATGTTTTCTATCTACAAATTCATCAACCATACCCGAATCCAAAGGTCCGGGTCTGAACAATGCAACTAACGCACCCAAATCTTCAAAAACGTCAGGTTTAAGCCTTTTAACAAGGTTTTTCATACCTTGAGATTCTAGCTGGAACACCCCGTTTGTATCCCCTTGCATTAGCATATCGTATGTCGGTTTATCATCAAGTGGAATATTATTAATCTCAACGTCAATATCTTGACGTTTTTTTATCAAATCAACGGTTTTGTATATAGTTGTAAGGTTTCGTAAGCCCAAAAAGTCCATTTTTAATAGACTCAAAACCTCTGTAACATCGTGAGGCGGATACCCTGTTTGGATAATACCATCTTTTGAAGGTTGAACAGGAAGAATTTCATCTAGTGGTTTCGGTGCAATAATAACCCCAGCAGCATGAGTACCAGTATTATTCTTAATACCTTCAATACCAACGGCTAAGTCAATAAGTTTTTTCATTCCGACAGTTTTACCTTCTATCGGATCAATCATTATTTGTTCATCTTTATCATACAAAGCTTTCAATTCAGAGCCGTCATACTGCATTGCTTGTTTAAGAGTCTTTGCTTTCTCATTTATACTTTGTGCAAGTTCAATTGCAGGGTCAATTAATCCTGCAAGTCTATTACTTTCAGCAAACGGAATCTTCAAAATCCTTGCAATACCTTTAAATGCAGCTTTTGCAGCATAAGTACCAAACGTAATAATTTGACAAACTCTATCTTCGCCATATTTTTTTGTTACGTAATCAATTACTTCACCACGTCGTTCAATACAAAAGTCGATATCAATATCGGGCATTGTAAATCGTTCAGGATTCAAGAATCTTTCAAACAATAGTTTATGTTGAATAGGGTCAAGGTCTGTAATTTCTAATGTATATGCAACAACAGAACCTGCCGCTGAACCACGACCGGGGCCGACTGGAATACCATGAGTTTTAGCATAATGAATAAAATCCCAAGTGATAAGGAAATAAGCAGCAAACCCCATTTGTTCAATTACACCAAGCTCGTAATCAATACGTTCTTTAAGTTCTGGAGTTATTTCTCCATATCTCTTTTTAGCACCTTCAAAAACTAAATATTCTAAGTAAGATTCAATAGTATGATTTGCAGGTACTTTATAATCAGGTAAAGGACTTTTACCAAGCTCTAATGTTAAATGACATTTTTCTGCAATATCAACAGTATTTTTAATACACTCATCAAAGGTTTCACTATCCATCCAACGGAATGAATCCCTTAGTTGCTCAGCATTTTTTACATAAAATTCATTACTAGGGAAATGGAATCTATTTGGGTCATCTTTATCGCTATTTGTCTGCATACATAACAAAGTGTCGTGCATATCGGCATCTTCTCTCCTCAAATAGTGAGAGTCATTAGTGATAACCATTTTTATATCAAGTTCTTTAGCTATTTGTATAAGTTGAGGATTTGTTTGTTTCTGTTCTTCCATTCCATGATCTTGAAGTTCTATATAATAATCCTCACCAAATAAATCTTTATATCTTTTAGCAACTTCTTTAGCTTTTTCAACATCATTTTTTAACAAAGCTTGCAACACTTCGCCACCTAAACAAGCAGAAAGACATATCAAACCTTCATGATGTTTTTGTATAAGTTCCCAATTTATACGAGGTTTTACATAACGACCTTTGCACCATGCTATAGAAGTTAGTTTTATAATATTTGCATAACCTTTTTTATCTTTTGCTAACAATACAAGGTGATAACATGGGTTGTTATTTTTATCACGTTCTTCAATATCTCCATCATGGACATAAAATTCACACCCCAAAATAGGTTTTATACCAGCTTCTTTTGCTGTGGTATAAAGCTCCATATCTCCATACATAACACCATGGTCAGTAACAGCGACAGCTGGCATTTCATTTTCTTTAGCAAACTCGCATAAATCTTTAATTCTTATAGCACCATCAAGGAGTGAATACTCTGTGTGCAAATGTAATGGAACATATTGTGTCGTCATACTAAAAATCTATCACAGATATATGTATACTTCTGTAAAACTTTATTAAACAAATAACATTTCTTAGCAAATTTTTAAATTGGTAAGTTTTATATAAACACAATGAATATCCAAACTTTATCATCATACCCAACTAAACAACAAGCTTTTAAGGGAAAACTTCCTAAGGAATTAATGGAAATAGTTCCTAATACAAGAGTATCAAAAAATTTTACAAGATTTGACCAATGTTGTTTTAAGTCTTATGTTAATAGTATTCCATATAGAATTGGAGTTCTACCAAAAGAAATAAAAGAAATAGAACATTATGAAGGAGAAAATTTTATAAATGCATGCCAAAATCTAATCCTAAAAAAAATGGGAATACCAAAAGAAGTAAGACCTGCACTTTATCCCGTTAATGAAATTGCAGGAGATGCTCAAATGCAATATATTGTAAATAATAACATTATTGTTTGCGATAAAACAAAGCTTAATAAAGCGACAAAAACTGAAATTTTTGGATTAATCCGTCACGAATGTCAACATTACGTTCAAAATACATCTATACTTAGACATGAAGAATTTGGTGACAAAGCGATTACCAAAATGACAGAATCATATATAAATAACGAAAAAGAAACAAGCACAAAACTTTTTACAAATTATACAGATGAACAACTTCAAGAAATATTTATAAATTCACCTGATGCCCTAAAACTTATTAATCAAGCAAAAGAATTATACACAAAAGGTGATATAGAAGGGTTTAATAAATTATTTGAATCTGTTGGTAAAAATTATAAAAAAGAACTGATTCAATTCCAAACAAATTTGAAAAATACAATGGGTAGTATACCAAAAGATAGTCCTCTTACACCTAAAATTGCTAGACATTTCGATGAACTTTATAACATTAACTATTATGACAAAAACTCAAAAATAAATTGTGCTATATATTTAAACCAAGCAATTGAGCAAGAAGCTATAAACGCACAAGCAGCAGGAATGTCAGAATTTGACTACAAATCTTGTCCAATAAGACTAATAAAAAAAGAAATTGAATCCTATTTTAATGATGAAAATTTCGTAGCTCAATAAAAAAAAGATTCAAAAGCTTAAACAAAAGTAATACTTTTGTCCAAAAAACATTGTTGTGGTAAAATTTTCAACGTGAGAGATGATTTATTTAAAATAAAAGATAAAAGAATAAAAGTGTTTAACAGAAGGCTTGTTAATACGCAAAAGCTGTTTGCATTATTTGCTTTTCTATTAATATGCCATTTATTTTGTATTCAAATATTAGATATAAAACATTACAGAGCAAAGGCGAAACGTCAAAGGACTTCTCGTTCATTTATTATGCGTGGCGACATATATGACCGCAACGGCATTAAACTTGCAACGGACATGGTTTACTATGACGTGTATGCCAGGCCTAAAGACTTTGATGACAAAATACATACCAAAGAAGAATTAGCTAAAGCTCTTGCACCAATCTTAAAAATGCAACCCGCAACACTGTTAGCTAAATTTGAGGCTCAAAAAAATGAACCTGTAATTCTTCTAAAAAAAGGGGTTGGCAAATCTGAACGTGATGCAATTGCAAAACTTTGTCTTAGAGAAATTCCGATTGATAAAAAAAGTATAAGAGTTTATCCTCAGGGCTGTTTAGCTTCTCATGTTTTAGGATATTACAACCTAGATGCTGACGTTTCTGCTGGAGTAGAATATACGGCGAAGGATAAACTTGAGCATGTTACCCAACGACCTAATGTAGAAAAAACTCCATCAGGGAATTTAATCTATACTTTTTCAACTGACCCTGTAGCGGCTACAGAGCCATTAAAAGGTGAAAACATTACATTAACAATTGATACTGCAATTCAACATATATGCGAAAAAGAATTAGACCATGCCGTTGCAAAATTTAAAGCACAAAGAGGTGCGGTAATTGTTATGAATCCAAAAAATGGAGAAATTTTAGCTTATGCAGTATATCCATTCTATGACCCAAATAATTTTAAAACTGCCTCTATGTTACAAACCAAGAACTGGACATTAACAGACATATTTCCACCTGGTTCAACCTTTAAAACAATTACAGTTGCATCAGCAATGGAATTAGGAAAAATAAACAGATATACAAAAATAAATGATACCGGACGTATTAAAATTGGTTGGTGGACAATCAGCAATTACGATTACAAACAAAGAGGTGCTCCAGGCATGATTGACCTTGTGTACTTCTTCCAACATTCTAGTAATGTTGGTGCTGTAAAAATTGCACAAACAATGACATCAGGAGAATTCCACGACATTTTACAAAAATTTGGTTTTGGTCGTAAAACCGGTATAGACTTACCGGGAGAATCTGTTGGACTTTTGAAACCTGCAAGCAAATGGGACGTATCAGACCATGCTTGTATGGGATACGGCTACGGTTCTTCTGTAACAGCTATTCAGTTAGTTTCAGCAGTTTCAGCTTTAGCTAACAACGGAACTAGAGTAACACCACACGTTATCAAATATTCTCAAGAAGAAGCAGCGGAAAAAATTAAACATATTCAAGTTATGACACCTGAGCATGCAAAAGTTGTAACTCAATTATTGACGGAGAGTATAGAAAAAGGTAAATCTCCAATAAAAATGGACGATTATTATATTGCCGCAAAAACAGGTACTTCACATAAACCAAAAGAAAACGGAGCCGGTTATACTGATAAATTATACACTTCTATAGTAGGATATTTACCTGCGACAGACCCTCAAGTATTGATTTATGTTGTAGTGGATTCAGCTCAAGGTGGCGAAATTTGGGGTAGTACTGTTGCCGCACCAATATTTAAAGCTATTACATCTCAGGTAGCAAGCATAATGAATCTTACACCTGATAAACATAATGCTAAGACAAAGGAGAAAATATAATATGAAACTTTCTGAACTAATTAAAGATGTAGAAATTGTAGAAAAATATAACTATGATGAAAATATAGATGTTACAGGTGTTAATTATAATTCAAAAACTACTAAAGCTGGAGATATATTTGTTTGCTTAAGAGGAGAACATGTTGACGGGCATAATTTTGCAGCTGATGCAGTAAAAAAAGGTGCAGTAGCTGTAATGTGCGAAACTAAACTTGATTTAGACGTTCCTGAAATTATAGTTTCTTCTGCGGAACAATCAATTGCGGGTTTAGCAAACAGGTTCTACGAAGCTCCATCAAAAGACTTAAACATGATTGGAGTTACAGGTACAAATGGCAAAACAACAGTTACTCACTTAGTACAACGAATCATGGAGTCATCAGGAGATAAATGTGCATTAATTGGTACTTTAGGTTATAAATTATCTTCTGATAGCGAGTACAAAGAAGCAAAACATACGACACCACAAGCTCCTGAGTTACAACACGTATTAAAAACTATAAAAGATGAAGCACATATCAAAAATGTTGCAATGGAAGTAAGCTCTCATGCTTTAGTGCAAAATAGAGTTGGATTCTGTGAATTTAATTGTGCAGTTCTTACAAACTTAACTCAAGACCATTTAGATTATCACATTACAATGGAACGATATTTTAATGCTAAAGCAATGTTGTTTGAGCGTTTAAAACAAGGTGACGTAGCAGTTATAAATAACGATGATTCTTATGCAGAAAAATTCAAATCTGTATTAAAAGAAGGTGTTAAACTATATACATACGGAGTAAAGAAGGAATCTACAATATCGGCAAGTGATATTTCATTCTCTCCAAAAGGAGTATCTTTCGTTTGTAAAACCCCTGAACAAAAATACAATGTTCATTTATCAATGAATGGTATGTTTAGTGTATATAATGCTCTTGCAGCATTAACTGTAGCTTATGCTATGGGATTAGACATGACTAATGCTATAAAAACTCTAGAGCCGTTAAAAGGTGTTGCAGGTCGTTTTGAAGTTATTGTTCATCACCCTCTTGTAATAGTTGACTACGCACACACACCTGATGGACTTCAAAATGTTTTAAATGCAGCAAGAGAAATTACTCCAACAGGTAACAACCTAATATGTGTATTTGGTTGTGGAGGAGATAGAGATGCAACTAAACGTCCTAAAATGGGAGCTATAGCAGAAAAATTAGCAGACAAAGTTATTGTAACTTCTGATAACCCAAGAAGTGAAGACCCACAACAAATCATTACAGATATTTTAACTGGGTTCAAATCTTTAGATAATATCACAGTAGAAGCTGATAGAGGAAAAGCTATAGCATTAATAAAGGATATCGCTACAGAAAATGATGTTGTTGTAATAGCTGGTAAAGGACACGAAGATTATCAAATATTAGCTGATAAAACTATACATTTTGATGACAGAGAAGAAGCAAGAAAAGTTTTTGAAACGGCTAATGTATAAGGATAGTTTAATATGAAAACCCGTTTATTAATAGAACAACACATGCATGGAGCTTTTGGAATTGACTTTAACAAAGCTTCTGTTGAAGAAGTGATTTTTGTATCTAAAGAATTATTAAAATTGGGTATAGGTGGATATTTCCCTACTTTAGTAACTGATTCTGTTGAAAATATAATTAAACAAACTCAGATTATCAAAGAGGCATCATCTTTGTTAACTAAAGATTGTGCAGAAATTTTAGGGATTCATCTGGAAGGTATTTTTATAAATGTCGAGAAAAAAGGAATTCATAATTACGAACACTTTTTACCTTTAACTCAAGAAAACTTTGAACAACTAGAAGATGATTTTATAAAAATCGTTACTCTAGCACCTGAACTTGATGAAGGTTTGCTTGATTATTTAATTGCTAAAGATATTAAAATTCAAGCCGGACATTGTGTAGGCAGTAATCTTGACGATTGTTCCGGGGTTACTCATTTGTTTAATGCAATGAAGGGGATTTCTCACAGAGGTTCATCAACTGCTTTATCTGCACTTATTCAAGATAGACTTTATACAGAAATTATAGCTGATGGTGTGCATTTGAGTGATGATATTATCAAACTTATATTCAAGTCAAAACCTGTTAATAGAATTATTTTAATCAGCGATGCTTTACCAATTACATATAGTTCAAAAAAAGCAGCAGTTTTTGCTGATGAAAAAATCTATTATGACGGAATTAAAGCTACATCAGCAAACGGAACTATAGCTGGAAGTACGACTTTACTAGATAAAATTGTTAAAATTCTAGCAAAAAAAGATTTATTTACCGTTCAACTAATAAACAATGTCTATGATTATCATAATATTGAATTAGACGGAGAGATTGAATGGGACGAAAATTTCAATATTGTACATATTAGAAAAGGTGACTATTTTGCGAAGTGATGCAATAAAAAAAGGTGTGGCTAGAGCCCCTCATAGAGCATTGTTATACTCTACTGGTGTTAGCAAAAAGAATATAGATAAGCCATTCATAGGGATAGCTAGTTCTTTTACTGATATTGTTCCAGGTCATACAGGAATGAGAGATTTAGAACGTCAGATTGAGAAAGGTATTCAATCTGCTGGTGGACAAGCTTTTATTTTTGGAACACCTGCCGTATGTGATGGATTAGCAATGGGACATAAAGGTATGAGATACTCATTACCTTCTAGAGATTTGATTGCTGATTGTGTTGAAACAATGGCAGAAGCTCATCAACTGGACGGTTTAGTTTTGTTATCAAACTGTGACAAGATAACTCCGGCTATGCTTATAGCATCTGTTAGATTAAATATTCCAACAATTATTGTTACGGCTGGCCCAATGTTGGCAGGCGAATGTAACTGTGAAAAAACAAGTTTTATAAAAAGTACCTTTGAGGCTATAGGTAAATTCCGCAATGGAGAAATTGACGAAGCTCAATTATCAAATCTTGAAGAAAACGCATGTCCAACGGCTGGTTCTTGTCAGGGTTTATATACCGCAAATACAATGGCTTGTTTAACCGAAGTCTTAGGAATGAGCCTTCCAGAATGTGCAACGGCATCAGCGGTATCCTCTTTAAAGAAAAGAATTGCTTTTGATAGTGGATATCGAGCTGTTGAATTGGTAAAAGAACAACTTCTACCTAGAGATATTATTACCTTAAAATCTTTAAGAAATGCTATTTTATGTGATTATGCACTAGGAGGTTCAACTAATTCGTTTTTACATTTATTAGCAATTGCACATGCCGGAGATATAGCTTTAAAACTAGATGATTTTGAAGAATTATCTTCAAAGATTAAACAAATTGTTAAATTAGACCCGACAGCACTTCCAAATATGACAGATTTTCATAATGCCGGTGGTATAAGTGGTTTAATGAGAGTTATATCAGAAAACATTGATGAATTTTCAAATACATTGAGTATTACTGGAGAAAAAATAAAAAATATAATAAAAGATGCTCAATATAAACCAGAATTAATTCATTCTCCCAAGAATCCAATCACAACCCAACCTGGATTAGGAGTTTTATATGGAAACATTGCACCCGAAGGTTGTGTTATAAAAATCTCAGGAGTAGATGAAGCTTGCTATTATTTTAAAGGAGTAGCAAAAGTCTTTGATACTGAAGAAGATTCTATGAAAGCTTTGGAAAATGACGAGATAAAAGAAGGCGATGTAATTGTTATCAGATATGAAGGTCCAAAAGGTTCTCCAGGTATGCGAGAAATGTTAGCACCAACCTCTCTTTTGGTTGGTAAAGGATTAGGTACAAAAGCGGCTCTAATTACTGATGGACGTTTCTCAGGTGGTACAAGAGGTATTTGTGTCGGACACATTTGTCCGGAAGCAGCAAACGGTGGAAATATTGCCTTAATTGAAGACGGAGATGAAATCGTTATAGATATTCCTAATCGTCAAATTAATGTATTGGTATCAGATGAAACATTAGCTGAAAGAAAAACTCATTTATCAAAATTTGAATTAAAAGTCAAAACAGGTTATCTTGCAAAATATGCAAGATGTGTCCAAGATGCAAGTCATGGGGCAATAATATAAATCTAGCAAATTTTATTTTTACGGGTTTTATTCTTTATATACATATATAAGGAGGTTTTATGTTATCAATATTAGGACAGAATATGGGTATTGCACCAAATTTTAAAGCTAAAAATCCACAAAAATATTTGGAAGGTATTCCAAATATTTCTCGCCCAAAAGTTGGACAAAAAATTCATGAAAATGTAGATAGTTTTGAGTTTAAAAACAATTCTATAAATAAAAAAACAAATAAAGAATCACTGGTTACAGAAAATGAAGATAAAGCACTAAGAACAGCATTCCGAGATAATGAGTTGTTTGATGAGAATAAAGATTATGCAAATTATGGTTATTCAACTTATGGAAATGATGATATTTATTCAAGCGAAACTCAAAGAATAGTAGATTCTTTATGATAAAAAAAGCGCCAATGGCGCTTTTTTTTATGAATTAAATTCAATAAAAGTTTCTCGAATGATATCATAACCTTTTAAGAAAGATTTGTAATCAACTTTTTCCCTTGCAGAATGCATATTATAGATATCAGCCAAACCTAATAAAAATGGTCTAAATTTTTCACCTTGTTTATTTGTCTTATTTGCATAAATATGAGTTTCAGCTCCTGCATGGAAAGATGATATTTCATTTTTGATACCTAGTTTTTCACAAGCTTTTGTATGCACTTTTTCAATTCTATCATCATCAACTTTTACAAAAGGTGGTAAATGTATTTCAAATTTTATTTCTGCACTTGCTAATCCATCATATTTTTTATTAAATTTATCAACAATTGAAGCCATTCCATTCTTCAATTCTTCTTCTTTTTCAGGACTTGCACTACGAATTGAATAACAAGCCTTCGCATCTGTATTAATAATATTTGTAGATGAACGTTCATTTATTTCAGAGATATAATCCTGAGATTTTATACCTTCACTAACTAATGCACTTACAGCATTTTGAATTCCACCGGCAATTATTGCACCTAAATTACAAGAGGTTATGACACCAGTTTCATCTTTAAAGAAAACACCTTGAGGTAGTTCGTTTATTAATTCTGCAATAAGTTTTGCAGCATTAACGCGTTTTTCATCTCCAATATCATTACCGGAATGACCACCAAGAAATGCTTTTACAGAAATTTTAGCATTTGTATAACTTGCACCTGAGATTTGTAACTGTGCGAGTTTATCAGCATCGCAAACTAACACATATTTTGAATTGATTTTATCAAATTCAACATGTTCAATTCCTGACATATTTGTTTCTTCATCTCTGGTAAATGTTATTTCGAGTCCGCCATGTTTTAAATCCGATTTTGCAACAGTTTTTGCTAACAAAAGAGCTGAAGCAACACCAACCTTATCATCAGAACCTAGAGTTCTATTCTTTGCTTTTATAAAATCACCATCAAGTTCAAGAACAACGGGACTATTATCTCCTACAACGTCCATATGAGAAGATAACATAATAGGTTCTTTTGATGAATCTGTGGCGTCTACTTTGATATATACATTCTTATAATCATCTAAACGACAATTTAGATTATTTTCTTTACAAAATTGGATAATATACTTAATCACTTCTTCTTCATGTAAAGATGGTGACGGGATTTCTGCTAAGCCACAAAATATATCTAATAATTCATATTCTTTACGTAAGTCACTAATTTGCACTGAAAAACCTCCTGTTTGTTCCCTTACTACTATTACTATCAATCGGAACTCTTATGTTCCTAAGACATTTTGGACAACGACCAACATAAGC
>CAKUVB010000036.1 GCA_934693215.1 uncultured Candidatus Melainabacteria bacterium | reverse complement strand
GATTTATTTAGGAATTCAAGGGTTTACTCAAAAAGGACTTGATAAACTAATGGACGCAGTCGATAATGTAGAACGAAAAAGAACTATCAAACCTAAACAACCTTGGTATGCAACAATTGTAAAATTCTTAAAGGGATAAATAAATCGTATTTAATAAAAAATAGCAAAAATTATTTTTTTTGTTTTTATTTTAAATATGAATATTTCACCCATTTATTATGGATATACTACCCCTAATAATATTAGTAATAAACCTAATATTTATCGTCAAAATAATCCAAATATATATTTTGGTAGTAATTTAAGAAGTTCGAATTTAACTACAGACAGATTTCTTAAGATTTTGGAATTGGGATATCCTAAAAAATATACAATTAATTTTATAAGAGATAAATTAAGTAGAGTCGAACAGGCTCAAATACTTATGGATATCAGGCTTGCAGGGTTTAATAGGCGTGATTCTTTGTCATCATTTTCGCATAAAGTTACTAATGACGAAATAGAACAGTTAATTTTTAAAAAGCCTAAAAAAGTATTAAAAACAGTAAAAATCCTTGGTAAAAAATCTTTTATTGCATCGTTTGACAAAAAAATTGAAAATGTTGAAAGTTATATAGATACAATTGGCGATATAAGTATAAATCACCCTTTGTATCAAAAGTTATTGGAATTGACAAATCCAACAGAAAGTTTGCAATATAAAAATAGGCAAACTCAAATCACTAACTTAAAAAAACAGTTTCATATAATTGATAATAAAGACAATTTAATCAAAGATATAAATAATTTAACAGATAAAAATAAAAATTTAGTAAAAGAATCAATTACAGATTATCCTCATAAAATTGAATTAGCTAAGTTTTTTTATATTATGCAGGATTCTCATGATATTTTAGAGTCAGTATTAAATAAATATAATAAAAAATCCAATATTGATGAATTACAAAATATATTGAATGATATTGTAAGGACTGACGCAAACGGTAAAGTTTGCAAACAAGTGGATTTTAGAAATAATAAGTACTTATCAAAAATGTTTACTTCAAGTGAAGATTTTAAATCTCCATATAATCAGTTGCTCACAATTCTTAACCAAAGTCCAAATAAGACAGTGAGAGAGGTTTTATTAGAGCTTCCTCAAAATAAAGCTACAAAAGTTCAATTTGAAAAATCGGGGATAAATTTTGATAGATGGACTAAATTTGACCCAAAATCGAAATTACAAAAAAATATAACAGATGAAGATAAACAAAAAGATATAATAAATAATTTAGAAGAAATTTTGACATCTCCTATATTTGGAATTCTATCAAAAGATAAGCAAGCAAAATTATTTGAAGAAATAAGCACAAAAGGATATAAATTAAATACTCAAAATTCATTACATAGTCTTTATTCAGATATTAATAATCAACCTTTAAAACTTTGTAAAGATGACAAGCAAATATCAGCTAAAGAATTGCCTGAATTGATTAATATTATTAGTGAATTTATGAAGAAGGATTCTTTTTGGAAAAGTCCTGATAAAAATCCTAACGCAACTATGGCAAGAAAAACTTTTGAAAGCTGTATTTTAAAAATTAAACAAAAAATGCTTTTATTGCAGGAAAAACCAAATACTAACAATATACAATTAACGGTACAACAAGTTGATATGAATAATATTTCTCATTCATTATTTTTAGGTAATGATGCTTCTTGTTGTGCTGCAATAGGAACAGGCATGAAACAAGCTATAGCACCTAATTATATAAAAAATAAAATGATGTCTGGTATGGAAGTTTTAGTTAATGATAAACCTGTTGGTAATACGATGTGTTATATTGCAGAAGTTGAGAATAAACCGGCATTGGTGTTAGATAATATTGAACTCAAAAAAGATTATATGAAAGAAAGTATCAATAATAAAATTAGAGATTTGATGTTTGATTATGCTAAGAATTTTACAAAAGAGCTTGGTAATCCTGATATGTCTATATATGTTGGTCAAAACAGGAATAAACTTAATCTTAAAAACTATCCAATAGAAAATAAAGAAATGAAAATTATAGGTTCTTCTGGCGAAGATAGAATTTATATTGATACAATTGCTCAAGAATGTAAATTTGACGGAAACACAACTTTAACTTCGTGTTTATATGAAATATTTAATCCTATAGAAAAAACAAAACTCGAAAAACCAAAATCCTCTATAATAAATTTGAATGAAATGTAGGGTTTTGATTTTTTTAGGTCTGTATATAAAAGCAAAAAACGGAGAAGAAGGGATTCGAACCCTTGGTGGAATTTCTCCCACAACGACTTTCGAGGTCGTCACCTTAAACCACTCGGACACTTCTCCATAAGTTTTATATCTTTTATAGTTTAAATTCTATGTTTTATCTTTGACACAATTATTATATTATAAACTTTTTTATGATAACATTATTACTATGATTAAACCTGAATTATTAATGCCGGCAGGCAACTTGGAAAAACTTGAGTATGCAATTAGGTATGGTGCAGATGCAGTATATCTTGGAGTAGTAGATTTTAGCCTTAGGGCTATGAGAAAAGGTGAACTTATTACTATGGAGAATCTTAAACAGGCCATAGATTTAGCTCACTCATTAGGTAAAAAAGCATATCTTACTCTAAATATTTTTGCTTTTAATAGAGATATCAAATTATTAGAATCTTGCATGGATAGAATTAAAGACTCTAACCCTGATGCTCTTATTATAAGCGATATGGGGATTATTCGTTTGGCACAAAAATATATGCCAAATACACCATTACATATAAGCACTCAAACAAATACTCTAAATTATGAAGCTGTTAAGTTTTGGCAAGATTTGGGTGCAACACGTTCTATTCTTGCTCGTGAGCTTCCTATTAAAGATGTGGCAGAGATAAAAGAGCATGTTCCTGATATGGAATTAGAAGTTTTTATACATGGAGCTCAATGTGTTTCTTTCTCTGGCAGATGTTTATTAAGTGATTATATGACTAACGGTGAACGTGAAGCTAATCAAGGGAACTGTTGTCAACCTTGCAGATGGAGTTACAAACTTGTAGAAGAAACTCGCCCCGGACAATACTACGAAATAGAGCAAACTGATAGAGGTACTCACATTATGAGTACAAAGGATTTGTGTTTAGTAAAACATCTGGGCAAATTGATTGATGCTGGAGTTGATTCTTTGAAGGTTGAAGGTAGAACAAAAAGTTTGTACTATGTTTCAGCAGTTGCAAAAGCATATAGAGAAGCTATAGACACAGTTTATGCAGATAGAAATGCAGATTTAACACCGTATTTTGAAGAACTTCTAAAAGTTGGAAATAGAGGTTATACAACAGGATTTTATCTGGGAGATGGTGAATATCCATCAGATGGTTATAGTTATAATATCTCAAAAGGTCTAGCCGGTGCAGATTTCTTATGCGAAGTTTGGGATAAGTCAGATGACGTTTACAAAGTAAAAGTTAAGAACAAATTTTATCTCGATTCTGATATAGAAGTAATTTCACCTTCTGAAAAATTTATTACTCAAGCTGTAGAGATTAAAAATAAAGATGGTGAATCGTTAGAGTTTGCAAATACAAACGATGAGTTGTATATCAAATTTAGAGATGAAATAAAAGATTATAAATATGCAATAATCAGAACTGTAGGAATAAAGAATAATGATAATTAAGCCTGATTATAATTTGAAATGTGTTTATGATATGGACCTTGAAGAACTTGAACAACAAGGAATTAAGGTTATTATGTTTGACTTAGATAGTACAATAATGATTTCAAAATCAGGTGAATACAGACCTGAAACGGTTGAGTGGTTAAATGATGTCAAACAAAAATTTACTGTTGCCGTTATTTCAAATAATAAAAATGAAGATTATATAAACAAAGTACGTTCTCAATCGGATTTTACAGTAATCGGACATGCATCAAAGCCTAATCCTAAAAAAATGCGTAGTTATTTAAAAGATATAGGAGTAGAACCAAAACAAGCAGTTATGGTAGGTGACAGACCTTTGACTGATATTGTTGCAGGCAAACTTTTGGGTTGTAAAACAATCCTTGTTGATTCTATCAATGCAGAAAACGAGAACTTGCCAACACGTTTTGTCAGAAAACTCGAACGCTCTGTTATAAGATAATTTGAAAATTTTAATAAAATAAATTTTTATGCATTATTAGTATTTTCAATATCAGTATTTATATAAAACGTGTTTGATTTTTTATCATAAACAACATCTCTAAAAGTCATTTTCTTAGCTGTATTATTAAGAATAACCTCTTCTTGTCCATTGTTTGTGTCGTGATATATACCTTGTGTACCTTTTTTTACGTTTGCAGTATGCAATATAGTCGCATTATTTCCGGTATTGTGATTTTTCCAACCCGATGCCATTCCTTTATCAAAAGATAAAGATTTGAAACGGGTATCTATTATTTTTGATTTTTTTATTAAATTTAATATTGTTTCAATATCTTGTTCCGAACCGAACCGAGCAATTTGCATTGCATCTGCTAATGAAAGATTTTCTTTTTGCATTATAAAATCATATAAACTTATATTTGCACTTTCTTGATATAAGCCTGTATATCTAGATACCATTAAGTTTTGAGCCTTTGTTTTATTACTTTCAACAAGTTCTTTTAAATGATTTTGCAATTTTTTATCAAGTGGAATTGTATCAAACATACCTACAGTTTTTTCACCTCTATATAATTCTACGTCAGTAGAGAATGATGCTTTTGCAAGTTGTTCGCTAAATTTTTTAACAGCTTGAGGGTTTTCATAAAATTTATCAGAAGAAGCGACAAACAATCCTAATTCTCTAGGAGTCAAAACATTATTTTTCATTGCATTAAGTTGAGTTGGAGTAATCATTTTAAAGAATGAAGTACTATGTGGAGAATAAAAAGTATCCCAACCTGATAGTAAAGCTTTTGTTCTCAATGGATTTTCTTCTTTTAATAAATAATTATAAGTTTTAGGATTATACATTTTCATAATTAATAAATTTAAATAATCATAATCTTCAGCAACTTGTGTATTAAACACTTCTTGACATTTCCCATTCACAACTATCATTTCAGATTCTGGAGGTAATTTCTTATAAAAAGCATCAACTTCAGGTATAACGGAATTAATTTCTTTGGCTGAACGTTCTTTAGATATTTTTGCAAGAACATTTGATTGTTCCTCTGTTATATTAAAGCCAATTTTAGGAAAAATTGTGACAAAGGCTTCTGGATTTGATTCACAACAAGATTTGATACTATCATATTTTCGACCTGCATCTATACTATTATTTCTCTCAACTGGAGGTATTATTTGGTCCACTTCTTTTAATAAAGCTTCTGCTTGTTTTTTTATTAAGTCAAATTTATTATGCGTAAATTGTACAATATCTTTATCTAATTCTTTTGCATATTTAATTCCTCGGAAATTTCTTGAGTTTTGAGGTTTTGTACATAATAAACTTTTTGATAAATTCCCGCCACGTTCAACTAAAAAATTTAAAGCTTGATTTTGTAATCCCATATAAAAACCTTCCATCTGTTACCATATTTATATAAAGTTTTTTATGAGAATAATATTGCTTTTCTTTATTAAATTTAATTAACAAAACTTCATTTAATTAATCTTACCCATTTTTTTATATAATCTATAATATATCTTTACTACATCTATTCGTATATCTCTATTCATCTTGTTTTGCAGGTTTTCTGTTGATTAAGTCAATCGCATCTGTTGTTGTTTCTTGAAGTTTTGAATAATATCTTTTATCAGGTGCATTAACTGTTTGTTCTTTTGCATATTCTGCAATTTCGTTAATTTGTTTAAGTAAATCAGTAGTCATTGTGATTTCTTTAAACAATGAACCTTCATCTTTAAACTTGAATCCCGTATCTCCTTTGAACATATCATGCCAGTTTTCTGTTGAATCTTCATTTTCACTATTCAAATCAGCCCATTTGAAAACGTGTTTCATCGCATCTGTATTCAAATGAAGTTCTTGTCCTTGTCCTAGTTTTGGATAAACATCTTCGTTATATTCATCTACCCTATCAAGTAAGTTTGTAGCTTTTTGTGCTAAATACTCATCATCATAAGGCACAAAAGAGTCACCTTTTCCTTTTGGTTCTTCTGTCGAAAGCATCGCTAAACCAGCAACATATCCGGCTAATTGTTGAGGATTCATTCCCTTCATATCTTGATTGTATATAGCATCAATCACTGGGATTTGTTCGTAGCCGTTTAGTTTTGCAAGTAATTCGCCTTTTTCGGTTACTTTGTTGCTTGATGTGATAAATGCGTTATCCTTCAAGATTTTTTCTTTAACCTTGAAATCTTCGACTAATGCTTTTGTTTTCAAATCTTTTTGTTTAGGGTCTTTATCGTAGGCAAACAAAGATTTTTGATAGAAGTTCGTCAAAAATTCATCACTATTAAAGCTTTTATCAACATTAGCAACAAAAGAAAAATCTGTGTTTAAATGACTTTCTATATCATTAGCTTTTTCTCCAATAAGCTTTTTGAAACCTTTTTCTTGAGCATTGTTTACAGCCATACAATATGTATAGCCTCGTTTGTCTATGCCTCTACGTCCCGCACGTCCTGCCATTTGGTGAAATTCATTTGGTTCCAGACGGCGTTTACCATCTTCGTTTACTTTGCGACTAACAGGTTTGATTAAACTTGTAATAACTGTAGAACGTGCAGGCATGTTAATTCCTGCAGATAGGGTTTCGGTTGCAAGAGCTACTTTTACAAGTTTTTCTTGGAATAATTTTTCTATGAGTTCTTTTTGTTCAGGCAACATGCCGGCATTGTGAATAGCATAACCTCTTTCTAATGCTTCTTCATCAAGTAATTCTCCAAGATATTTACCTTGTGCTTTATAGTCTCGAATTGTTGCTCGTACTTGTTTTGCTTCTTGCGGTGTTGTCAAGAATGGGCCATTGTATTTCATTTCATCTAACAAATCTTTTGATTTACGTTTGCTAAATACAAACATAATGGCAGGAAGTTTATCTTCTTTTTTTAATTTATAGACCATATCGATATAGTCTTCGTTTGTAGGTTGCATTTCTTCCGGTGGTTTGTTTGACATCTTGCGTGCCATTCCAGGTTTTGAACCTTTTTTGTCATATTTACCAGCTTTATGGTCTAGTTTTATGACTTGAAAATCAAGTGGTACGTGACGATTTTCAGCAGGAACATTTATCAATACTGTATGAGCATTTCTTGTGTCTAAAGCTTTATAATCATCATCAGGTGTAACTTTTTCTGCTGTACCATGACCTTTTGTTGATGAAATCCAATCGGTTATATCTCCTGCATTTCCCATTGTTCCAGACAATGCTAATATTTGTGTTTTAGGTTTTGTAAACAATATTGATTGTTCCCAAACTCCACCCCTATCCTCATCATTTAAATAATGAAGTTCATCAAATACAACAGTTTTCAAATCCTTTAACATAGGATTATGGTTTTCCATAGCATCTTGCATAAGCATATTACGATAAACCTCTGTTGTCATAATCATGATAGGTGCATTTTTATTAACTTTTCTGTCACCTGTTAAAAGTCCAACATTTTCAGCACCGTATATTTTTTGGAACTCTCTTACTTTATCGTTACTAAGTGCTTTAAGTGGAGCAGTGTAAAAAGTTTTTTTACCTTCCATTAAATTCTTTTGGATAACATAGTGAGCAATCGCAGTTTTTCCTGTTCCTGTAGGTGCAGCAACTACAACATCATTGCCTTTGTATAAATTTTCGGCAGCCGCTTTTTGGTAAATGTCAGGTTGAAAAGCTTTACCAGTGTTTTTATCTGTAGGTAGGTTAAAATAATTGTCCTCAAGTGTTTGTTTGAATGTTGCTCTATAACCCGTAAAATTTACAAGTGAACGATTAACTGAATTTAGATTATTCAGATTAGTATGGTTTATAGGGCTTGAAATACCATTGTTGTTAGATATTTTCTGCTTGAATTTTGTAGGTTGATACGGGGTAATAGTTGGTTGATTGTAAATATGCATAATTTTTCTCCAAATATTTACTATGCTTTAAAACCAAATATCAAAACTTTTTGCTATTAGTATATACTTTTGGAAATAAATATTTACAAAGTTGAGTAAAACTTCGTAATTGAGAGGGATTTATCCCGAAGAAGCTATTGTTAAAAGTTAATAAGAGTAAAACAACACCCCAAAATTGTCATCTTGAGTGTAAGCGAACTACTGTCCTGAATTGTTTTTACTTGTAAAATTAGCCGTCATTCTGAAAACTTAGAAAATTTATATGAACGTAAGTGAATATCTAATTTTCTAGTTATTCAGAATCTGTCAATGCTGATTATTATAAAATATCAAACTGACAGATTCCGTATCAAGTACGGAATGACACAAATTGTCATCTTGAGCAAAGCGAAAGATCTCTAACAAGGCTTAAATGAGATGCTTAAAGGCTCTGAATGACGTGTAATTATATTACACGTTTTTTACATATACACCAAGTTTTGATAAACCTTCAATGGCATTTTTCTTGGCTTTTTGGATAAATTCAAATTCCTTTATATCTTTTTGTTTGTCCAAAGTTTTTTCCATATTATCTAATAACGATAATTCAGCCTCGTATCTTGTGATAGAGTTGGAAAAATCAGAATTCTTCATCTTGTTTGAAAATTTATCATAAACTGTTTTTAAATTATTAAATTTTTCAATAGAAGAAAATTCTTTCTGCGTATTATTAGAGTTTTGTATATTTAAACTTATTTTATTATTCATATAAAAATCTTTCTATCTTTCTGCATATTGCAATGACTCACCGTATTTTTTTATTTCTTCAAGTGTCAGCTTTGTTTCGACTATACCCCAAGGATTCAAAAGGTTATAGTCCGTTATTTTTCCATTTGGGTCAATATTTGGAGTAAGCATATATGCGTGGTTTGAATACAATCCTTTTGCGAGATCTATTTCTTCCTCCATACCTTCACCTCCAATATCTATAGACATAATGTATTGTTTAAAGCTATCAGGATTTGTTAATACATCATCAAGATTATCCCCGGAGAAATATTCAAAATCGGCATTTTTATATCCTAATCTTCGGAATACATTAAAGGATAGACCACCGTCTCTTGCATAAGTGGAACCTCCATCATACATTTCTTCAGGTTTATCTATGATATCACCAAATTTATTAAAATATACTTTATTTTTATCATCAGCTGATAAGTTTAGAAAATCATCTAAATCTTTTTGCAATTTATTTCTTTGTGTAGAATCAATAGAAGGGTCATTTATTTTCTGTGTCAGATAGAAAATATACATGTCCATTCGTTCTCTAAAAAGTTCTTTTCCGTCTGCATATTCAAGTAATTTAAACCCTAAAGAGCCTTCAGAAAGATAATCCATATTAGCTTGATTTTCCATACCTGCTAAGGAATATTGTCTATTACTATTAGGGAATTCAACTACTACATCATCACCTTTCTGGTGAAAACATTGAAGAACTCTTGAACGTTCTTGTGAGTTTCTAAATATTGTGTTAAAGCCTGTTACTTCCCAGCAGTTGCCTATATCATTTTGAGTGCTTGAAAATCTTTCTATCGGTGGGAATAATTTGCAATAAGTTGCTTTATCTATATCAAGTTGAATATTTTCATTGTTAGCACCTTTAATGTATATTTTAGGTTCACCTTCAACCTCAAAAATATCGCCGGATTTGTATTCTAAAGACTCATTTAGAGATTTAACTCTAGGCACTAAAACATCATCAAAGTTTTCATGGTTTAAATATGCTTCATAAAATCTGAGAATCTCTTTTGATATAACAGGAGGAAGTTCGCCTTCTTTTGGTAAATAAGCTAAAACATGATTGCCGACTACTCCATCTTTTACTAAATCTGTAAGTTCTTGAAGTGCTGTTGAAGATTTAGCACTTTTTTCTGAAACAATATGTGTAGCCTGAGAAACTCTATGCCCTCCTATATCTAATCTACTGGCATCAGGTAAACCTAACATATATTTTAAGTTATCGTTTCGAGATAAAGAACGACCTTTTATAACATTTTGTCCATCTTGTGTTTTTAGATTATTATAATAGTCAAAACGATTTACAACTTGATATAATGGAATATTATATTCTGAAACAGTTTCGGCAATTAAAAGTTTATCCGCTATAGAGTAATCATTATATTTTTCTTGTTTTAAGGTATTTATCAAGCTCATATCATTTGTAGCTGTTAATAAGATAATTGTGTCTATATCATCGGTATTTTTTATTTGTGAAATATAATTGTTTACATTAAATTTATTAAAATCCTTATTATTTAACTTTTTCAAAGTATCAAATATTTCAAAAGCTTCCATATTTTTATCTAATAAATTAGTTAATATGTTTTTTAATGCTGCTTGTTTATCTGGAGATGCTTTTGCAACAAAGTTATGAAAAGCTATAAGCGAGCCGACTTGTGCTACATCATAATCTTCACAGTTTTTATATTTGTTTAAATATTTATCAATAAGTTGAACATCATCAGAATTCTTTATAATATTGACCATATCTTTCAATGCATTTTCATCTATGTGATCTTTTAACATATTAATATCTATTCTTTCAAGATGTTTTGCAATTATATTAAAAGCATCAGCTTTATCTTTAGTACTAATTTCAGTAAAATCTTTAATCTCTATACCTTTAGAATTTAAAATTGTGATAGAATCAATAAATTCTTCAGATTGGATATAAGGTTCAGAAGAAGAGTGTATGATATTATCTCGTTGTTCTTTTGTTAGTTTATAATAGCCATCTTGATCTCTTGCAAGTAGTTTATCAGGAATATTAGGGTTTTGTTTATACATATCTAAGATGTTGGAAATCTCAAACGCATTAAATTTTGGAATTTCATTACCTGTAGAGTCTTTCACCTTTTCATATACTAAATTAGAAACTAATTGAGGATTCTCTTTAGATATCTCAACTAATTTAACGATATCATGTCTACTAAATCTAGGAGTTTCTTCTCCGTAAATTATTACTTTTTCATTTATTAAATCTTTTACTAAGTTATGATTTATTTTTGCAACTTTTACTAAACTGTCAATATCTTTGAAAGAAAAAGTTGGTATATCTTGTCCAAGGTAGTTTTTCTTTGTTTCTTTTAAAGATATAGAAACTATTTCTGTATCTTGTTTGTATAATTCCATTATTTGAGATTTTTCATAAGCTTTTAGGTCTTTTCTATTATCTAAATAATTTTTCAATTCATCTTCTGACTTGAATGTTTCATTTTTTACATCAACTTCAGCCATATTTTTTACTGCCATGTTAGATTTGTCAGTATTTTCTTTTGTTGTAGCTTTATCAAGTGCAGATTCAAAATCTTCTTTCGTTTTTAGAGTAGTTTTAGGTTTAACTTTTGTTTTTATTTCTTTAGATACAGTTTTTCTATATTCATCTACGACTATATCACCTCTATTGAACGATTCTACCTCTACGGGTTGATTTCTGTATTTATCATATTCTGTACCAGTTTTTAATTTTCCATTTTCATCAAAAGCATCAACATAATTTAGCCAATTATCTTGATATGTTTTTGCTTTTTCAAAAGCCTCTTTTAGTTCTGTGTTATCAGGATATTTTTTCATTATATATTCAATATTTTTGTTAGCACCTTCAAATTTCTGTAAGTACACAATTAGATTATTCCAATTTGGATTTTCCGAATCTAAATTCAAAACAATTTCTTTCCATTGTAAGTAATGATTTAATTCATGAGCTATTCCACCAAAAATTTCTGCTTTATCACCTTTACCTTTAACATGACCTTTTTCTTTACCTGCCCAATTTCGAGAAATAAAAACTGTATTGGTTTCGTGGTCATAATAATTGTCTTCATCTATGATTTGGAGTTTTATGCTTGAGTCCTCCAAGCCCATTTCTTCTTTTATTAGCTCAAAGCTCTTTTGACAAAATTCGTCAATATCAGTAATTTTATTTAATTCTCGTATATCATTAGCTCGCTTAGTAACTATTGAACGAAAAGCCTCATCAGTTTCTGCAAATTTTGCATTAGGAGCTTCAAATTTCCCTGCTGGAATATTTATTACTTTTGGTTCTGTATTATTGATTTTAGGCTCTGGTTTTACAGCTTTAGTACCTTCA
>CAKUVB010000035.1 GCA_934693215.1 uncultured Candidatus Melainabacteria bacterium | reverse complement strand
GCTCTACCCCAACCCTTGTATTTAGCACAATTCAGCATCGTCTAATCCAAATTGTTCTAAACTATTAGATTTTGCTTGTACACAAATGTATTCCAAATCTGTTTTTGATTCCATTGTTCTTACGGCATTTTGGAGAACTTTAATACAAGTTCCTTCTTTAAATTCAACAACTTCATTATCTAAAGTCATTGTACCTTCCCCTTTTAGAAAAATATAAAGTTCTTCATTCTGTTTGTGTTTGTGATTAAAAGGCAATTTTACTCCAGCAGGCATTGTACTAACTGAAACTTCACAACTTGTTAAGCCTAACAAATTATGCAAAAATGCTTTACCATTTTCATAATTTTTACCCACTTCACTAATTTTTCCGATTTCTTCTTTTTTAAAATTTGTCATAATGTTTTCTCCTTTTGTTAGATATCTAACTATTACTGTAAAAATTTTTGCTTATACTTTGCGTAAAAGTTCTTCTAAAATTTCAACTTCTTTATTTGATAAATTTTTGTATAGCATTTCATTTAAATCTTTTGATATTTTTTCGAAAGTTGTCTGAAAATCTTCACCTTTTTGCGTTAAAACTATATTTGTAAAGCGACTATCTTTATCAGAAGTTTCTCTTTTTAAATAACCAAGTTTTTCTAGTTTATCAACCAAGACTGTAACTGTTGGTTTTGTTCTATGAATGCAATTTGCAATATCTTTCATTGTCATTTTACTATTTTTGTAAAGACATACAAGAATATCACCATGGCTTGGTACAAGTCCTTCTGCACCGTTATTTTTTAATTCTTCAATAATAAATCGGTTTCCTTTTTCATGAATTTTTGATATTAAAGATAATATAGCACTCATATAATAATATTATAGTTAGATATCTAACTTTGTCAAGAGTAGAATTTATTTTTTTGCTATTACATACATTGTAATAATCCATCAATCTCAACAAATAAAAATAAGTTTTTAGAGTATAATCTACTCTGTGAGGTTTTAATATGCCATTATTAATTTTGTTTATTATTATAGCTTTGGTTTTAAAATCAGTATTTTGGGCATTAGTTATGCTATTTGTTATTGGTGTAGTTTATATGTTTCAGATAAAAACGGAACAAGTAGTTATTCCATCTTCTGATTGTAATAAAAATACTAATACATAACAAAATACAGCCTCTCAACCTCAAATCAAAGATGAGCTAGATAAAAAGATTTCGACATCAGAACTTATACAAATCAGAGATATTTTAAATTCGTTTGATTTTAGAAAAGCCTTCACACATAATGCTAGAAATCTTCTTATAAAAAGATTGTTGCAAGTCGAAAGCAGTCAATTTACAAATGAACATGCATCAGAAATAGAAAAACTTGATTTAGAATTTGCAAAACAATTCTTTCTTGATTTGAAAAAAGTGCTTAATTCAAAAAAACTTAAACAATCTGAATATATTACCTCAAGAGAAATTTTCCCAGAAGTTATGCCAGCAGAAGAATTAGAGTATCTGGTCAGTAAAATTAATAGTGACAACGAATATGCATATACTGAAAATAATTATTATGATGCAAATAATTATAATGAAGTTGAAGAAGATGATGAGATAGAAGATATGCTTATAGGTACATCAGATGCTGAAACATATACTTCATACAAATCTAATAAAAAAAGAAAGAAAGATGTTTATAAGCTTGATAAAGAATATGAGTTTGAACGTGGATACGATTCAGATTGGGACGAAGACGACAGGCTCTCTGATAGATATAGAAACAATGAAGAAAAATACTATGAAGCAAGAAAATATGAACTCGAAGAACGTAATCGTTCTTATGATACCTATTTGTCACCAGATGAAAGAGAAGATGAGGATATGTTTTAGGTTCTTAAAAATGAGTGTTTGCATTGTTACTTCAATTCAACCAACGAATCTTGTATCAAATTTTAAATCTTTGTATCATTGAATCTCTGGTAATAAGATTTGTTTTATCAGAATTGTAAACCTCAATTACTTCATTAAGGCTATTTAAAGCTTTCTCAAAAGCCGTTAAATCAATAATTCACATAGGCTAATTTTAACATAAGTTTTGACTTTCTCAATAGTATTTTTTAATATATGTTATCGCACAACTTCTTATAATAATTTATTAAAAGTATCTTTTTTTTATTAATCTATTTAGTTATACTAGATTATGGAAATTTTAGGAGAAAGAGAAATGATTAAACTAGGAATTTTAGGATACGGAAATTTGGGTCGTGGTGTTGAAAACGCAATGAAATTCAACAAAGATATGGAATTATGTGCAATATTTACAAGACGTAATCCGGAAACTGTTAAAGTAAACTCAAATACCCCAGTTGTTTCTGTTAATGATATAGAACAATGGAAAGATAAACTTGATGTATTAATAATATGTGGGGGTTCGGCTACAGATTTGCCTGTACAAACTCCTAAATATGCAGAAATGTTCAACGTAATAGACAGTTTTGACACTCATGCAAGAATTCCTGAACATTTTGCCAATGTAGATAAAGCAGCAAAAAAATCAAACAAAGTTGCAATAATTTCATTAGGTTGGGATCCCGGCATGTTTTCTTTAAACAGATTATTTGGAAATGTTTTATTACCTAACGGAAAAGATTACACTTTTTGGGGAAAAGGCATAAGCCAAGGACACTCTGATGCTATCAGAAGAATCAAAGGGGTTAAAAATGCAAAACAATATACAATTCCTGTTGAAGAAGCATTAAAATCAGTAAGAAATGGTGAAAATCCTGAACTTACAACAAGACAAAAACACACAAGAGAATGTTTTGTTGTCCTAGAAGAAGGTGCAGATCCAAAACAAGTAGAACACGAAATTGTTACAATGCCAAACTATTTCAGTGATTACGACACAACTGTTCATTTTATAACAGAAGAAGAATTAGTAAAAAATCACTCAGGAATTCCTCATGGCGGATTTGTAATAAGAACCGGAGAAACTTCTGTTGGAACAAAACATGTTATAGAATACAGTCTAAAACTTGATTCTAATCCTGAATTTACTTCAAGTGTGCTTGTAGCTTATGCGAGAGCTTGTTACAGGCTAAACAAAGAAGGACAATCAGGCTGCAAAACCATATTTGATATTGCACCAGCATATTTGATAAACAAAACAAATGAAGAATTGATTTCAACAATGTTGTAAGGTTTGAAAATAAATGATTGTTTGAATATAAAAATAGGATAACTTTTGTTATCCTATTTTTATTAAGTATTAAAGATAAAGGTTATTTGTTTCTAGAATAATATTATTAAATTCTTCTGCTGTTAAATTAAAATCAATTAATTTATTTTTTCCATTTTCCTCATTCGTAAGGTAAATTGTATATCCTTCTTTTATCTTATCTAATTTAAGGATATTCTTATCGTTTCCGATATACAAAGCAGTTGATTTTTCTTCCATATTGTCACATACTTCGATTATACTTTCTTTATCATTTAGAAACTCAATATTTTTTAATCTTTTGCTAAATTGATTAATCTCTCTTTTAGAAGTTTTACCATTAAAATGAACGTATATACTTATATTTTGAGCATTAGCAAAATTTTGGAAAATTCTGAATAAACGAACTTCTCTAGCTTCTGAAAAATACAATTTTTCTAAATTACTTGTTATATTTTCGTATTCAACAATGATGTATAATTTTTGATTATTTTTGATAATATCTTGTAAATCTGTTATTGCTTTCATTTTAAAATTCCTTTTTATAATATGCGATAGTATAAGCATACAAAGTGCTTATTTAGTATAAGTTATTAAATTGCGAGAATTATGTATAAATTTCTCGCTACTTTATAGGAATTTTCTGTACCTAAAAACCAAAATCATAATATCTCAATTATAACATGTTGTGCAGAAGTTTCAAGCTTAACGTATATAAATATTGTTTTTTAACTCAATATTTTCATAAAAAAAAGCCGTCTTTTTTAAGAGCGGCTACTAGACTTGGGGAGGAGGTATGAAAAACCTGTTCGGTCTTCCATATTATTCTTTACGGCATAATTTTAAAAAACATTACAAACAAAACAAAAATATCCTCTATTTGGTATACAAAATAAAAATACCAAAATATGATAAGCATATAATGTATTTTAATAACACTAATTTTTTCTAAATAAATACATAGAAATAGGTATAATAATTGCACCACCTATTGCAACTTCAATTGGAAACACTTTTAAATCTTCCATTCTCAATATCATTGGCAACAACAAAATTGCACCTGATGGAGGGAAATAAATTCTTGAATAATCAAAAACTATAAACAGGCATATACAAGCTAGCATTGCACAAATAACTAATGGGCAATCCATATACGTATTCAAAATCAATCGCATAAATGTTCCGACTAATGATGCAAAAACTATTATTCCATAAACATTGACAGCTCTTTTTCTGAGTGGGCTTTGAGGATTGGCAAATTCTACAAACGTAACTATTAAAGGTGGGGCTAAAAAGAACAAATTTCTACTTTCTAAAGGCAAAACAGAGATTATTCCAAATATCAAAAATAGTTTTACCCACCATTTGAATTCGTGTTTTATATCAAACTCATATTTATCATAATGGTTTATATGTCGCAAATGATATTTTTCCATAAACCATTGTCCAACAACAATCAACAATGCCATAACACTAACTGCTATAGAATAAACCCAACTATCTGTTCTCATATAAATTGGTAATATACAAGCAGATATTATAGGAATAAAGTTTGTCCTCATCAAAGATAACAATATACCTGTTATAACAAAGCATAAGCATACTTGAAAAAACAAATCTGCATGAACGTATTTGACGATAGCAATACCATATATTGAGGCTAAACAAGTTAAAGAAAATATTTTTCGTTTGTTTACACTCCAAGGTTGTGTTTTTGCAATCCAAGCACCTGTCATAATTGCTAGGACTTCTGGAAATATAATTTCTCGTTGTCCACTTATTCCAGCAATCAAAAACATTGTAACTGTCATCAATATTGCTAAAATATATCGTTCAAATCTTATTACTTTTAAACCATGTACATTCATAATATAAATTATAAATCTAACAAAATTATGTTAATATATATTTTATGGATTTAAAAAATAAAATAAACATTTATATTGGTGACATCTTTGGCGGGCTAAATTCTGCAATAATAACACTTCCTCAAGCTTTAGCTTTTGGAGTTGCAACTGGTTTTGGTGCGAGTGCAGGCATGTGGGGTGCTATAATACTTTGTTTTGTTGCAGGCATATTAGGACCAAAGATTCCTATGGTTTCAGGAACAACAGGCCCTGTTGCAATTGTTATTGCAGCAATGATGACTTCTCTAGGGTATGATTTAAAAGCTGCTGCAACTATTATTGTTATGGCAGGTATAATTCAATTTATTTGTTCTCTAACTAAACTCCCTGAGATTGTTAAATATGTTCCATATCCTGTTATTTCCGGGTTTATGAACGGGGTTGGATTTATAATAATTATTTTACAACTCAATCCGTTAATGGGTCATAAATCTCTTTCATCAACTGTGGATACAATATTAAATCTACATAATAGTTTTGTAACAATCAATCAAGATGCGTTATTTATGGGTTTAATAACATTATTAATCGTTTTTGGTATACCTAAATTTATAACCAAAATAATACCATCTCAGGTTATTGCATTGATATTTTGTACCTATTTATCTATTCATTTAGGGCTTAATATAGATAGAATTTCAAATGTTTCTGTTGCTTTTCCTCAAATTGTAACACCATACTTTGATTTCAAAAAAACTATAGAGTTTATCCCTTATGCTCTAACATTAACAATTGTATTTTCTGCAGAATCATTATTAACGGGTTTGGTTTCAGATTCTCTTATGAAAACAAAAACTCCACCAAAGAAAATATTATCAGCTTTAGGTCTTGGAAATTTGCTTTGTGGCTTAACAGGGTCATTAGGAGGCTCTGCGGCTACAATGAGAACAGTTGCGGCTCTCAACTCGGGTTCAAGTACAAAATTGACTTCGATTATAAACCCTTTAATCCTAATTGTACTTCTATTCCAATGTTCTGGGTTTGTAGCTCAAATACCTCTTGCTGTTCTTGCTGGAATTTTGATAAAAATAGGTTATGATATTATCGACATGAAATTTATTAAGGTTTTAAAATTTGCACCAAAAGATGATTTGTATATTTTGTTTTTGGTATTCTTTTTAACCGTATTCTATAACCTTATATTTGCCGTAGGAGCCGGTATTACACTTGCAGCATTATTATATGCAAAAAGAGTTGCAGACAGAGCAAAACTACGACATAAAAAAGTTTATGATACAGATATTATGCAAATGGAAAGAGAACTTGAAAAAGATTATAAACACAAAATTCGTGTTGTGCATATTGAAGGACAATTCTTTTTTGGCTCTGCAACACAGTTAATTTCTCATTTTGATGATGTATTAGGTACAAAATATTTAATAATTAACTATGATGGCGAAGATACTCTTGATATCTCTGCAGTTTTTGCGTTAGAAGATATTATTGTTAGACTCAAATCACAACACATAGAACCAATACTTGTATCAAACAGAACAGTATTAGAACAACTTGAAAGTCTATCAATCATAAAACAAATTGGAACAAAAAATGTATTTCAAGATGAAAACTCTGCCATTCTTTATGCAAAATCAAAATTAAAATATGAAAAATAAAGGATTTAAGATTTTTCAACTATCTTTTTTACATAGTTAAAATATTCATTCCCTTTATAACCTTCTATATTTTTTGCAATTTGTTCTTTAGAAAGAAATCCCATTCTATACGCAATTTCTTCTAAGCATGCAATTTTTATTCCTTGATTTTCTTCGATTGTTTGGATATACAACCCTGCTTGAAGCAAAGAATGATGAGTACCTGTATCCAACCAAGCAAAACCACGTCCTAAAAGGTTTACATTCAATTGATTCTTTTCTAAATAAATTCTATTCAAATCTGTGATTTCATACTCTCCACGAGCAGAAGGTTTAAGTTCTTTTGCGTACTTAACAACATTATTATCATAGAAATACAAACCTGTTACTGCATAATCAGATTTTGGATTAGCTGGTTTTTCTTCTATAGAAATTGCTTTGTTGTTTTTGTCAAACTCAACAACTCCAAATCTTTCAGGGTCTTTAACCTTATATCCGAATACAGACGCACCACCTTGTTTTTCTATCATTTCAATATTTTCTTTCAACATGCCAGAGAAACCTTGACCATAAAATATATTATCACCAAGAATTAAAGCAGCACTATCATCTCCAATAAATTCTTCACCCAAAACAAAAGCTTGAGCCAAACCATCAGGAGAAGGTTGTTCTTTGTACTCAAATCTAACCCCAAATTGAGAACCATCTTTTAACAACTTTTTAAAATTAGGTAAATCTTGAGGAGTTGAAATTATAAGGATATCTTTTATACCTGCAAGCATTAAAACAGAAATTGGGTGATAAATCATTGGTTTATCATAAACTGGTAAAAGTTGTTTTGATACAACCATTGTACTAGGATATAGTCTTGTTCCTGCACCACCTGCAAGTATTATTCCCTTCATTATAGTTCTCCTTTTATACAGCTAATTGTTTAGCTTCAATACTTTTTATCCATTCTTGATTGTTTAGATACCAGTCAATAGTTATTTTTATACCTTGTTCAAATGTCAATGATGGTTTCCAACCAAGCTCAGAAGTAATTTTATCATTAGAGATTGCATATCTTCTATCGTGTCCCAGTCTATCTTGAACATACTTAATAGAAGATTCATCTTTGCCCATAGCCTCAAGGATTAAATGAGTAATTTCCATATTAGTTTTTTCGTTATGTCCACCAATATTATATACTTCACCTACTTTACCTTTATGAAGAACGGTATCAATAGCCTCACAATGGTCATATACATATAACCAATCTCTTACATTAAGTCCATCTCCATATACAGGAACTTTTTCGCCTTTTAAAAGTTGAGAAATGAAGAATGGAATTAATTTTTCAGGATATTGATAAGGTCCATAATTGTTTGAACATCTTGTGTTCAAAACAGGCAATTTATAAGTTTCATAATAAGCACGAGTTAACATATCAGCACTTGCTTTTGATGCTGAATATGGGCTATTAGGTGCAAGAGGAGTTGTTTCATAAAAATATCCTGTTTTGCCTAACGTACCATAAACTTCATCTGTAGAAACTTGTAAATATCTATCTACACCAAGTTCTTTAGAGGCTTGAAGAAGATTTAAAGTTCCTTGAACATTTGTTTCAATAAAGATTTCAGGGTTAGTAATAGAACGGTCAACATGAGATTCTGCTGCAAAGTTTACAACTGCATCACATTCAGAGATTAGTTCTCTTACAAGTTTTTTGTCGCATATATTTCCATGAACAAATGTGTAGTTTGGATTGTTTTTTACATCATCTAAATTTGCAATATTACCGGCATAAGTCAAAGCATCAATGTTTATAATTTTATAATCTTGATGTTTATTTAGCATGTGCCTAACAAAACAGCTACCAATAAAACCTGCACCACCTGTAACTAAAATCTTCATATTTTATTCTCCTAACGATAAATCATGTATCGAATTTTTTTGTCTTAAATCTTCTTTTTTGATTCCATAAGAAATTCCTAAGAATCTTATAACTAATTTTGTTCTTGTTCTTTTTATTGAAAATAACCTATCCCAAATTGATAAAGTGAATTTATTAAATAAACTATTTTCTTTTTTTATTAAATCAGAAAATGCTTTCGATGACAATGAACCGTAATGATACATTTTCAAGTTTTCTATTACGTAATTTTTTCGTTTATGTTTTTGATTCATTACAAACAAATAATCATCACCATAAAAGATTTTCAATTCTTTCGGAATCTGATAATAATTATTTTTGTGCATAAATAACATTACACCATAATTAAATGTTGTGTATGGAACTTCTTCTAGTTCAAACGAATTGTCCGTAATTGTTTCAGGTTCATAAGATTTGTTAATCATTGAATAACCATTTGTGCCAATAACACCAATTTTGTCAGAAATTTTTTCTATAATCTTTGAACAAAAGCCTTCCGGAATACAAATGTCATCATTAAATATTCCGATATAATCGTATTTAGATTTTTGAACACCTAAATTCCAACTACGATTTACAAATAAATTTTCTTGAGGAATAATAACTTTAACTTTTTCGTTATTAAAATCCAGCCCTTTGGTAGAATTGTCAATAACTATAACTTCTCCAACAGAATCATCTTTTACTAAAGAATTAACTAGTTGATATAAAAACTCAGGTCTTTTTTGTAATGTAGGAATAATAATAGATAATTTTTTAGTCATTAAATAATTCCTTTAGAGTTTTTTGTTTTGTATCTTTTTCACTCAAAATTGGTTCAAAATCTATTTCCCAATCAATATTAATATCTTTGTCATTCCATATAACACCACAATCAGCTTGAGGAGCATATTCTCCTGATGCTTTGTAGTTCAGTTCTGCTTCTTCTGATAAAACAACAAACCCATGTGCAAAGCCTTCTGGAATAAATAACATTTGCTTATTATCTTCTGATAATTCCACTTTTACATATTTTCCAAAAGTTTTGGATTCTGGTCTGATATCAACTGCTACATCATAAATTCTGCCTCTGGTACAACGTACTATTTTTGCTTGTCCGTATGGTGCTTTTTGAAAATGCAAACCTCTCAAAACATGTGCAGTTGATTTTGAATGATTATCTTGATTAAATTCTATTTCAATACCATTTGCATAAAATTCTGATTTCTTATATGTTTCCATAAAGAAACCTCTGTTATCACCAAATACCTTTGGTTTTATTAAAACAACTTCTGGTATCTCCTGTTTTATAAATTCAAAACCCATAAACTTCTCCTTAATTAGGAATATTATACCATTAATATTGTGATTAATTCTAATGTTGTTAATATATTTTAAGTATATTTTAAAATATATTCCTCAACATCATACTTGGATTTTATCCCTTTATATGTCATTTTACGGATTTGTCCGGTAATATTGCTATCTCGAAATGCTCTATCATGCAATCCACCTATCGCCCACAAAATCCCAACATATCCGTTAGGTGAAGGTGCATCTAATCCATATTTATCATTCAAATAAATCGCTATATCAAGAGCCTGTTGCGGATTTTTTGTCCATTCCAAAATTTTTTTAGCCCAGTACATTCTTAAATATCCATGAATGTACCCATCTTTTATTAACTGATGTTGAGTCGCATTCCACAATTTATCATGAGTTTTAGCTTGCTCAAATTCTTCTTTTGTATATACATATTCTCTAAAATCTTCTGTATGTTTTATAAGAGTAGATTTTGCCCAGTTTGGAATTCCTTTTATTGATTTGTAATTTTTATTATACAAACAGTAATTATCAGCAAGCTCTTTTCTGATAATAATTTCTTCTAAAAATTCCTCAATATTTTCCTCGTTTGTATTTGATTTAAGAATTTCTAACACAACTCTCTGTGACGAAATAAATCCCTTGTTCAAATATATAGAGAGGTTAGAGGTCATAGCTTTTGTTGGGTCATTTTTAAATTCTGCATAATAATCAAGCTTGCCTTGAATAAAATTATCTAAAACTTTTCTAGCATACTTATTTTTTATTGGTTTAAATGGATAATCTGTTAAATATTTGTTTATTTGAAAATACACTTTACGTCTAAATGTTCCTGCTGAATATTCTTGTTTATTTGATACAATCCTTGCAGGGATAATATTGTGGGAATCAACCTCGTATATTTTGCACCCAAATTGCTTTAAGTATGAATAATCTTTTATTGGGTTAAAATCAACAATAATTGTTCCAACATTTAGATTCTTGAGTTGATGTGGAGAATACAGAATAATTATTTCATTAGATTTTTCAAATGCAAAATTGATACCAAAATTGTCCTCATATCTAAGCTCTCTTTCACATAAATAAACCGTATCACCCGATTTTTCAGGCATGTTATTTAATTCATAAATTCTATCTGGATTAACGTTTGTTTCTGTTTTATAACTGCCTGATAAATAAGTTAATAATGTATTCCTTTTTACATTTTTCACAAATTCAATATATATCTATAAATAAAAAAATAAATCCCTATGTTGGGCAATACAATAATTTTGTATTTTATAAAAAATATAAACGAAGGGGGTTGCAAAAAAATAAATTCTATGTTATTAATAATAATTATTAATAAGGAATTGTTATGAATAAGGTAGAAGAAAAACTCAAAGAACTTAAAAAACGATGTGGAGAAGCAAATATGCGACTAACACCACAACGAATAGAGGTCTTGAAAATGATTGCGAGTGTGACATCTCACCCTAACGCAGAAATGGTATATGATGAGGTTCGCAAAGTTATGCCAACAATATCTTTAGATACGGTATATAGAACACTGGCATCATTAGAAGAATTGGGTTTGATATTTAAGGTTGATAACGAACTTCCAAAAACGAGATATGATGCAGACTTATCACCACATTGTCATTTTATTTGTACAAAATGTGGTGCTGTATATGATATTTTTCTTGATGATTATATCAAAGCACCTGAAGGGTGTGAACAATACGGAAAAGTATTACAAACAAATTTTCAGATCAAGGGGATATGTAAAAACTGCCTCTGATAGTTTACACAGATAGATACACAGTAAAGGAGAACAAACATGAAAAAATACGTATGTGATGTGTGTGGTTATGTATATGATCCAGCAGAAAATGATAACATTGCGTTTGAGGATTTGCCGGAGGATTACACATGCCCTCTTTGTGGAGTTGGCAAAGACCAATTCAGCGAAGAAGAATAATCAGAGAAGTAAACTTAAACCCAAAGCGAGCAAAAATCTTTGCTCGCTTTTTATTATTGGTTAATAGAATTTATTTCAAAGTTTTGACGAATTCGACAACCTCATCAACATGACCTTTTATATCAATATCTCTCATTTCCTTCATCAAACGACCTTTTTTATCAATAATAAAAGTTGAACGCATTGTTATTGGTTGTTTTTCTTTATCTCGAATTTCTTTTTCGTCATGTTTTAGTTTCATATCAATTCTTTTATTTTGAATTTTATTTTTCATTTTATCAAGTTCATATTTACCTTCTTCAAACTTATCTTTTACATCTTCTTTGATATTTTTAAGAGCTTTAGCCAGTTTATGTTCTGTGTCTGATAAAATGCTAAAGTTTAGATTATGTTTTTCAAAGAATTTCTTGTGACTCTCGATATTATCAGGACTTACTCCTATTACAATCGTATCTTCAGGAAGTTTTTTTAAGGCATCTCTAAAATTCCCTGCTTCTTTTGTACATATTGGGGTTTCATCTTTTGGATAGAAATAAAGAATTATATTTTTACCTTTTAAATCTGCAAGTTTTATTTTTGTTTCTTTACCTTTTGAATCAAGACCTTTTAGTTCAATATTTTCAAATTTCATAATAAATCTCCTATATCAATTTTTCTTGCAAAAAATGTTTGCATAACCAATATAGAAGAAATTTTTAAAATTACATTAGATATTATGGTGATATTTGGGTAAGATGATGTAGGGATAAATTTGTTATATTAAATCACAAATTTCTTGATA
>CAKUVB010000034.1 GCA_934693215.1 uncultured Candidatus Melainabacteria bacterium | reverse complement strand
TCTGTCAGCACGTAAATCCTCATCTCGGAAACATTTTGCAATTTGATAATATCTTTCAATACCGCCAACCATCAACAATTGTTTGAAAATTTGCGGAGATTGAGGTAACGCATAGAATTTACCTTCTTGTACACGTGATGGAACAAGATAATCTCTTGCACCTTCCGGAGTTGTCTTACTCAAAATAGGTGTTTCAACTTCCAAGAACTCTTGATTGTTCAAATAATTTCTCATAGCTGTAACAACTTTGTGACGCAAAGTTAAATTATGAAGCATAAATTCGCGTCTTAAATCTAAGTATCTGTATTTTAGACGAACATCTTCCGATACATTTTCATCATCTAATACAAATGGTAATGTTGCAGCTTCCGACAAAACATTTGCATAAGTAGGATAAACTTCAACTTCACCAGTTGCCAATTTATCATTATATGTTTCAGGTGGACGTTTTGTAACTTTACCTTTTACTGTAATAACTGATTCTGATTTTAATTTTGAGAATACTGCATGGATATCAGGATTAATTTGAGGGTCTGCAACTAATTGGAAGAAACCTGAGCGATCTCTTAATTCTAAAAATATAATACCGCCAAGATCTCGAACACAAGCAACCCAACCTGATAAAGTAACTTCTTCTCCTATATTTTTTGCTGATAATTCACCACAATTATTTGATTTCAATAAAGTTTTCAAAATATCATCTCCCTTTCACACTTTATTACTGCTATAAAATAGTATCAAAAACACATTCAATTGTGAAGTGAAAATGTAACAATATTGCAATATAAATACACATACTAACACAAACAATTGACAAAAATCACTCAAAAGATTATCATTAAGACATAGAATTCAATTATTAGGTGTGCTTAACAAAATATATTTATTATATCTATATGTGTTACTCTTTAAACTATAAGGAGAAGGAAAATGGCAACAGCTCTTACAGAAATGAAAAAAGCTAAAAGCGGCTTTAATGATGAATTTGAAAACTATCTAAAAAAACAATGTGTTAAAACAACATTCAACGGTTCTGAATTAGAATCATTCTCTTGGTACAAAAAAGTTTTAGGACTTATGTAATCAAGCCAAAGTTGTTTGAGCAATAGAGCTAATAGCTCTATTGTTTGAGGGGATATTTTTAAATATTGTAGTAGATTTAATTAGAATTTATTAGTGTGTAGTATTCAAAATTATCACAAACATTAAATTTTATAAAACAAGACTTGGTGTTTTTTTGTTTTGTATTGCTATTAATCAAATAATAGTCGGCATTTAGATTATTTATATCATCGGTACCGATTATGGTTTGTTTTGACAAAAATTCATACACATAGTTTTGAGGAATATCTACTGATGTTAAAAATATCCCATCAGCCTCAACAATTGCAGTGATATCAAGCCTGTCTTTAATAATGAGAGTTTTATCAAATTGAGCACAAAGTTGCTTTGTTTTTTGAGCGATTTCTAAAAAACTTTTCGGAGAAATATTTTCTCCGTTTAGTTCTATTATGCCGACTTTAGTAAATAATTCTTCTGCTATTTTATCTAAACAATCCCTATTTTCTTGTAACAACACTTTTAAATAAATTTGTTTTGAAAGTTTTATATTCTTACATTTTCTTATAAAATCATCATTCATAATCAATATCCAAATTTTAAATCTTTAATTATACTCAACTGATTATAATATAAAGTCTGTTTAAACTTAATCTAAAAATTCTTATTCTTAGATTAAGGTGGAAAAATGGATAAACATAATTATAAAAAATGCGATTTTAACACTCTAATTTTGTACGTACAGAATTCAGATATAAAAGCTACGGCAGAATTTATAAAACGAATTCAAAAAGATATCTATACATTTTTCTGTCACTTGTGTCCACCAACAGATTCAATATCTGATTTAACACAAGAAACACTTATCAAGATTATAAAAAATATAAAGAGCTTAAAAAACATCAACCAATTTAAGAACTGGAGAAACAGAATAGCTATCAATGTATTCTATGATTCTATAAGAAAATCAAAAAAAATTGAGAATCTTGTAAAAATAGATTCTGAAAAATTTAATTTGATAGAAGATACCAAAAGAAAACCTTTAGAAAATTGTCAATGCAAAGAACTTGAATGTAAAATCAAGACTTGTATTATTAATTTACCTTTAAATTCAAGAATAGCGATAGTTTTAAGAGAACTAGAAGGATTGTCTTATGACGAAATAGCAAAACTAACCAATACCAATTTAGGAACAGTTAAATCTAGAATATCAAGAGCAAGAGAAAAATTGCAAGTTGAATTAGCAAGTTATTTATAATGGGTAGGAGAAAAATGAATATATCATGTAGTCAATTTGAAGCTCTCATGCATTTTTATATAAACAACGAACTTAAACCAAATCTAACTAAAGCTTTTGAAAACCATTTGTTAATTTGTACGGAATGCAGGGAAAAATATAATACCTTCAAAAAAATTATAGAAGAACTTAGAACTTCTTATAATATTTTGTCAAACAAAAACACATCTTATAATGATAACCATTCAGAAAAAACAGCAATAAATAATTATATCTCTGCATATGCAGATAATGAATTGGACATAAATGAAAACCTAAAACTAAAAAAAATAATAATAACAAAGCCGAAAGTTCGGAAACAATTAGAAAATATATATTCTTTGAAAGAGTTGTTAAAAAATTCTTTTGAAAAAACTAAACCTCAAGAAGATTTTTCAAACAAAATTATCAAATCAGTTTATAATCAGCGAATAAAAACCAAAAACAGAGATATTGTATATACATTAATATCTTTTATAATCTTGAGTATAATTTGGGTTGTAATGTTATTTTATTCAATTTAAAACAAATAAATCTCAGCCTTATAATATATTGATAAAAATCTATTTTAATCATACAATATGTATGTTAATAAGATGAGAGGTATAGTAATGACTACTTTAGAACAAAATCTTGCATTGAATGAAGGTTTAATTACTCAAGTTATTGGACCTGTTGTGGACGTAGAATTTCCACATGGGAATTTACCGGAAATTTACAATGCGTTAGAAATATTTTATGAAGACGGCACAAAACTTGTTGTTGAAGTTCAGCAAATGTTAGGTGCAAACAAAGTCAGAACTGTAGCTATGTCAACTACAGACGGCTTAAAAAGAGGAATGAAAGTTATAAATACAGGAAACCCTATTACAATACCTGTAGGAAAACCTATTTTGGGAAGAATTTTAAATGTTATAGGTGAACCTGTTGACAATGCAGGACCTATCGAAACAGAGAACTATCTTCCAATACACAGAGAATCCCCATCTTTGACAGAACAAAATACTGAGATTGAGATTTTAGAAACCGGTATCAAAGCTATCGACCTTTTACAACCTTATCAAAAGGGTGGTAAAGTTGGGTTGTTTGGTGGTGCCGGTGTAGGAAAAACAGTATTAATCCAAGAATTAATCCACAATATCGCAATGGCACATAATGGTGTGTCTGTTTTTGGTGGTGTTGGCGAAAGAACAAGAGAAGGTAACGACCTTTGGAACGAATTTAAAGAAAGCGGAGTTCTTGACAAAGTAGGTTTGATATATGGTCAAATGAACGAGCCTCCTGGAGCAAGAATGAGAGTTGGACTTTCTGCTCTAACTGCTGCAGAATATTTTAGAGATTACTCAAAACAAGACGTATTATTGTTTATTGATAATATCTTTAGATTTACTCAAGCCGGTTCAGAAGTTTCTGCACTATTAGGTCGTATGCCATCTGCGGTTGGTTATCAACCTACATTAGCAACAGAAATGGGAGAACTTCAAGAAAGAATCACCTCAACAAAAGATGGTTCTATTACATCGGTTCAAGCTATTTATGTACCGGCAGATGACTTGACTGACCCTGCTCCTGCTACAACATTCTCACACCTTGATGCATCAACTGTATTATCAAGACAAATTGCATCACTAGGTATTTATCCGGCAGTAGATCCTTTGGCTTCAAACTCTAGAGTTTTAGACCCAAATATCATTGGAGAAGAACATTACAATACGACAAGACGTGTACTTGAAATTCTTCAAAAATACAAAGAACTTCAAGATATTATTGCAATTTTGGGTATGGACGAATTGTCAGAAGAAGATAAAGAAACCGTAAACAGAGCAAGAAAAATCCAAAAATTCTTGTCACAACCATTCTTTGTTGCTGAACAATTCTCAGGTATTTCCGGTAAATATGTAAAACTTGAAGACACCATAAGAGGTTTCCAAGAAATTATTGATGGTAAACATGATGATCTTCCGGAACAAGCATTTTATATGGTTGGTACAATTGAAGAAGCTGTTGAAAAAGCTAAAACATTAGTATAGAGGATAATATCATGCATTTAAAAATAATAACTCATGACAGAATTGTTTTTGATGAAGATGTCAACGAAATCTATACAAAAGGTGTTGACGGAGAATTCGGAATTTTAAAAGGACATATTCCTATCGTATCAGCACTTGATATTGGAGTTACGAAAGTTGTGCAGAATGATATTTGCAAATTCTTTACAACAATGGGTGGAATATTCCAGTTCAAAAATGATGAAGCTACGATTTTGACAGATACTGCAGAAGACGGTTCTGATATTGATATCACTAGAGCAAAAGCTGCTAAAGAACGTGCAGAAGCAAGACTTGCAGAAAAGAATGCAAATGTTGATGTAAAAAGAGCTGAGGCTGCATTATCAAGAGCATTAGCAAGATTAAAATCAGCAATGGTAGCAACCCAAAAATAAAAACATAAATATTTTATGATGAAGGCGGAATGTAAAATTTAATTACGTTTCGCTTTTGTTATACCTAAGTTTTGTATATTATATTTTTAGGGAAGGAATCGTGTTTTATGCTTAAACAAATTGTTGGAACATTGGCTATTGCAATGGGCACTACATTGACAAGTTGTGATGAAGGTTCTTCTAGAAAAAATGCGGGAAAATACCTGCAAAACAGACCTCAAACAGAACTTAATGAGGTTATAAAACCTTTAAAACGTCCTTATTCGGTATATAGTTGGGCTAATACTCAATCAAAGCTTGATTCTGTAGCATATCGAGATATATTTAACCAAACAAACGCTGTAAATGATTCTTTAAAAATAAAAGAATTCAACTCTTTGGCTGCAAAAGGAAAAATGGAAGAAGGTACACCACATAAGAAGCTTGTGTTTACGAATATTCCAATTGATGAGTATGATGAAATCATAAAAGATGCTCGCAAAATAAAAAACCCTACAAAATATCATGAACGAATCCAGTATACGACAGATAGTATTAATTATAGAAAATTCTTTAATCGCCATCGCTTGTTAACAGGAAACTTGCTTGACAAATTCAATGCGGTTTGCAAACAAATCAAGCCATAAACAAAACATTGTTATTACAGTATATGCAATGTAAAGACACGATTATCATTCAGTCATCTGTTGTCATTTTTCGCTATCGTTCGTAACGACAGATTGACATACGTCATTCCGTACTCGATACGGAATCTGTCAATGTTGGTTATAATCCAATTTCAGAACTTAAATCTTTAAATGAAGGATTTATAGATTGAATTAAATCTATTTTCCATTGTCGTTTCCAATTCTTAAGTTGTTTTTCTCGTAAAATTGCAACTTCTATAGAATCACTTATTTCAAAATATATAAGTTTACATAAATTGTATTTTGAGGTAAATCCTTTATTATATTTGTCTTTATGTTCTTTTACTCTACGATATAAATTATTAGTTACACCAATATAAAAAGTTGAATTTAGATAGTTTGTCATTATATATACTGCGTTTTGATTCATAAATTTATTATATCAAATTGACAGACTCTGAATCAAGTTCAGAGTGACGAGAAACAATATATCATTCAGTCATTCGTACTCGATACGGAATCTGTCAGTTTGATGTGTTAATAATAATCAGCATTGACAGACTCTTCTTTAATTTCTTCCTCGCTCACAGAGTTTCGGCAAAGGAACTGTGTTCCAAAAGCCTCAATCTGTTCGCTATCCGGCATAAATGCCGTACAGAAATTCGCTGAATCAAGTTCAGAGTGACGAGAAAATATATATCATTCAGTCATTCCGTACTCGATACGGAATCTGTCAGTTTGATGTAACTATGCATTAAAAGTTCCATCATCGAAATTTTTTGGACGTTTTATAATATCATCAAAATAGTTCATTTTTTGAAAAATTTCACGATTTATTTGATTTATTTGGTCATTATCATTTTTATAAACCTTAGAATTTTCTATTTTCTCCATACGTTTTTTGAACTTGCCATCATATTTTTTAGCTTGTTCGCCATCATGTGTTATAGCTCTTAACTTAGCCTTATATGCTCTACGCAAATTCTTACGACCAGGGAATACCTTGTATTGACGCATTTCTTGTTGAATTTTTTCAATATCTTTTCTGTCCCTTGCATTTCTAATACTTTCGGTCAATTCCATTCTTTCCATAGGAGTTATTTCTCGTTTCTCTTTACGTTGTGGCTGTTGTTGAGTAGGAACTTCACCAAGTCCAAACTCTGGTTCTGGAATAGCATCTTGTTCATTTTGAATTTTAATAACCTCATGCAAGGTTTCGCCATGAACTTGTACGAGATTCAACAATTCATCACTTTGAAGAGTAGTAATCTGACCGTTTTCAAATGCAGATTTAAGTTTTTCAAAAAATGCTCGTGCATCAGCTTCTGTAGAAATACCAGAAATCTCATCTTGCAGAGTCTTTGCAACTTGCTTTTGTGCTTCTGTAGGTTCTGTTACACCAGTCACAGGAGTATTGCCTGTGAGACGAGATTCTTCGCTTCGCTCTGAATGACGAACTGAATTTACACGAGATTCTTCGCTTTGTGCTGAATGACGAGCAGAGTTTACTCGAGATTCTTCGCTTTGTGCTGAATGACGAACTGAATTTGCACGAGATTCTTCGCGTCGCTCTGAAGGACGAATAGTCACAGGTCTGCTTGTATCATTGTGAGTTGTACCTGTAGTTCTTGAGGTCGAACCATCTGTTCTTCCACCAGCTTGAGAGCCTGTAGTTCTTGAGGTTGAACCATCTGTTCTTCCACCAGTTTGAGAGCCTGCAGTTCTTGAGGTCGAACCATCTGTTCTTCCACCAGTTTGAGAGCCTGTAGTTCCTGAAGAAGAATCACCGGTATTTCCGCCACCAGTTTGAGAGTCATCAGATTGAGTAGCATCTGTATCTGTTTTTGCAGATTCTTCAGGTTCAACTTTTACAAGTTTTCCGTCCTCAATTTTGTATTTATCATCACCAATTGTATAATGTCCATTTTCATCAGGTGTAAGTTCTTCACCATCAACAGACACTTTACCATCTTTGATAATGTATTCTTTATCACCTATAGTACCTTTAACCTCAGGTGATTCATCAGGATCTGCACCTCCTGTTTCACCATTGTCATCAGGTGTATCGACAACCTCAACAAGTTTGTTACCCTCAAGCTTGTATGTTTTATCGTTGATATTATAAGTATCATCAGGATTTTTTGGATATTCTGTACCATCGATTGTTATAGTTCCAGTATTTTTATCAATAGTACCTTCTTGGTCACCAAGAGTAACTTTATTGCTTGATTGTTCTGCTTTTGGTTGTGTTTTTAGTTTAGGCTTTTCTACTACTTTTTTAGATGCTTCTGTTTTTTTGTCATCATCTTTGTTAGACAACTCATAAATTCCACGACCAATAAGAGCAATAGCCCCACCTGCAAGAGTTGTACCTGCTACAATATTACGTACTTTATGAGATTTTTCAACACTATTATTTTGAGAATCTACCTTTTTGCCTTTAGCATCTTTAATTGTCCAAGAGTGATTTTTAGCATCATATTTTACTGTTTTTAAAACAGTACCTTCAGGACTCTTATTTTCAAAGAGTTTTGACTTTTCGTTGTATTTAAATTCCACAGGAGCATCAGCCTCAGGGCCACTTTTATATCTTATGAATGCAGTTTCCGGAGTTCTATCTTTATCAGCTTTCATATTTATTTCTAAATCATAATCTTTTGAAAATTCAGTTCGCTGTACACCATTAGGTATTGGTTTTTCCTCAGCGATTACCTCACCTTTCGCATTATAATATGTTGCTTTTTCTTTAGAAGCTTCCAGCAACAACGTTCCTTTGGAATCGTATGCTTTTGTAATTTCAACTCCTTCCTTTGAAATGGTTTCGGTATATCCATCATTAAAAGGTTTAACACCTTCTCTGAGATTACCGTTTTCATCTCTAAGGTTTTTAGGTACTTTATTTCTTTCAGGAAGTTTTATTCTAAACCTACCTTCTCCTCTACTAACATTTGTAGTTTTAGGAGCTAAGTCAGAAGAATATTGTCCTTCTTCGACCCAATGACGAGTTTTAGGGTCAAATGTTGCAGTACCAACAGGGTTACCATTCTTATCAGTTACTACTTTACCGTTTTCATCTAACAACTCAAAGTGGCCTTTATCAGAATTGTATTTATAATTTGTACGTCGTTTTATGGCATAATTTTTAAAACGATTATGCCATTCACAAAAATCAGCAATTAAGTTGCCGTTTTCATCATAAGTAAATTTAACCTTTTTATTATGTGGATAATCAATATTATTGATAGTACCATCAGCATTATACTCAGTTGTCACATTGCCTTCAGTAACTATTTTCCCATCTGAATAATATTCTTCAGTCTTAATTTTTTTACCTTTGACATTGAAGTATTCTTTTCCTGTAATCTCACCGGTATTATTTGTAATGGTTCTAACATAGCCATTTTCATCTTTAACTGTATTGAATTTATAGTCACCGATTGATCCTTCTCCGCTTGCAACTTCTTTTTCAAGCTTAACTTTATTTCTATGGAACAATCTGTCAAACATTGAAGGTTTAGCTGGTGTAGGAGTTTCAGTATTAACTGGTGCAGATTCAGATTCGACAACCGGTTCAGGCTTGTTGATTTCATGTACAACATTACCTTCTGCATCAAATTCTGCCCAATGCTCTGTAGCTTCATCATATTTTACAGTAGATACGACTTTACCTTCTTTTTTTAGTTCAAAGACATTATTATCAGCATTATATTCGTATTCAGCAGTTTGTTCCCATGTTTCATTATTTTGAACAAATTTCTTAGCACCTTTCATATTACCTTCTGAATCGAAATAAACCTCATGGTCTGTCCAAACATTATTCTCATTACTATACAATTCTTTTTGTGTAAGATTACCTTTCTCATAGTACTCAACTTTTAAATCACCGTTAGTAGCACGAGTTTTTACAGATTTAACTGTACCATCAGGATTTAGCACTGTATCACGTCGTCTAACACCTTTAGAAGGTGATATTTCTCGATAAGATTGTATTGAACCATCCTTATTATAAAAGACTATATTATTTTGTTTTTTATCTAAGAATAATTTATTACAATTATTAGGATCTTTATCTACAACAAACTCTGCATCTTCATGAGCTTTAGCATATTCTTTAGCTTCATCTGCAGTTTTTGGAGCTTTTTCGTCACCCAAAATTTCTTCAAGAGTTTTCTTTTCTAATTGTTCTGGTTTTGATGGAGCTTTTGGAAATCCATCTGGAGTATTTTCAGGTTCTGGAGTTACAGGTTGTTCTTCTCCTTTATTTGCCTCTGCAACTTCATCAGCATGGATTCGTGCAGCTTCTTCTGCTTTTCGTTTTTCCCCAGCTTGTTTTACAAGATCATAATATTCTTCCTCAGTAATTATTTTTTTCTCGAGAGCTTCATTTAGTTCAGCAATATATTCATCTACATTCTCTTTAGTTTTTATATTATTTATATCATTTTCTAAGGATTTTTTAATATAGCTATTTGTTTCTTCTGGAGATAATAAATGACCTTGTTCATCATCATATATAATAGTAATATTACCGTCTTTATCACGAGTAATGGTTTTTGAGAGTTCACCATCTGCATTATATTTATATTCTTCTGAAGATACAATTTCACCTTTACTGTCTTTTTCATATTCTAAAGACAACTTGCCATTTGCATCATACTTAAATACAGTAGAATCTTCAGGGTTACCGTTTTCATCTTTATGAATAATTTCAGATTTTTTCCCAAATTCATTATATTTATATTCAGTAGAGTTTATAATTTTTCCGTTTTCATCTTTATGAATAAATTCTATTTGATTTCCAGATTTATCGTATTTATATTCTTCTGAATATATTACATTGCCCTTTCCATCTTTAATAATACGTTCAGATTCTTTTCCAAATTCATTATATTTATATTCAGTAGAAATACTTACTTTATCATCTTTATTTTTCAAGATTTTTTTAGACATCTTTCCATCGGCATCATATACATATTCTTTTGAGCCTGTTATTTTACCATCTTTATTTCTAAAGATTTTTTTAACTTTCTTTCCATTAGCATCAATGAATCTTTGGACAGTAGAGCCGTCAGCATTCTTAATATTTTGATAAGTAGCTTTTGACTTTACACCATCTCTAGAGGTCATCTTTTCAAAGAATTCTTTTGTAGTTGGTTCCCATTTTAATGCTTCTGGCTCGAAGAATTCATAGCTGTTTTCATCACCGACTTTGTGTCTTAACTGTAGACCTTCATTTGTTTCAACTTCTTCAATTTTTGGTACATTCGGATATTTATCCTCTGTTGCAGGTGGTTCTGTTGCAGGTTTTTCTGTTGCAGGTGGTTCTGTTACAGGTGGTTCTGTTACAGGTGGTTCTGTTACAGGTTGATTTGATTCTGACTCAAGTTTTGCTAACTGCTCTTTTAGTTGAGTTCTTAAAACTTCAGCTTTTTGAGGTTCTATTGAGCCATTTTTTACACCTCTATCAATAGTCGATAAAGCCTCATCATAATACTCTTTCGTGCCGATTTCAGAAGGTAGATTTTCTCCAGATTCTGCGAGATATTCATCTAGCAATTCTGCTTGATGTCGAGATTTAGCCTCAGCGGCTTCGATTCTTTGAGCCGTTTCAATTTCTCTAACTTGTTTCTCTATCTTAGCTTTTTTCTGAGATAAAGTTTCAACACCATCTAGGCTTTTTGCCTTAGCTTCCAATGCGTCATACAACTCATTAGCTCTTTTCATATCGATTTTGCCATTTTTACAAACTTCACCGATTTTCTCTACCATTTGGTCATGAGCAGTTTGAGAATCAACATTTTCAATTTCAGACATCAAGTTGTCTTTTACAGTATCGACTTGTTCATTCCATTCAGCAAGAGCTTCTCTTTCAGCCTTCATTGTAGGAGTTTCTTGAGTTTCCAAGCCGTTAGCTTCTGCTTTTTTATTGAGTTTTGTATGCAAATTGTCGGCATCTTCTCTGCTGATTTTGTTATTGTTGTAAGCATCTTCGATTTGATTTCTTACATCATCATAAGTTTTTTGACGACCTTTTTTAGTTGTACGCAAGCCTCTATTTTCTAATTGTGCATCTTCTATTTGTTTAGATAGGTCACTTCTTGTTTTTTCACGAAGCTCATAGGTAATGGCTTGGCCGTTTGTATCCTTATTCCAATCAGAATATCGATTTCCCTCAGAAAAATAAGGTTCATATCTTCGCCCTTCAATATTTATAGAGACATCGTTTTTAATTACTCTACCTGTAGGATCGACAGTAACACTACCAAAATTTTGAGAACTATTACCAGTAGATAAGTAGATTGTATTTCCTAAACTGGAAACTTTTTCAGGTTGACCATTTGAATCATACGCTATAGTCATACCATCTGAATTAATTTCTAGTATTTTATTATTTTCTTTATCTATTATTATCTTTTTATCAACATTATCTTTTAAACGATATGTATTTTGCTCTGGAGTTTCAATTTGTATTTGAGAATCGCCTTTTTTATTTACATATTCACCTTGTTCATTACGGGTATATGTAATGCCGTCAATTTCAATAGATTGAATATTGCCGTCAGCGTCTTTTACAATTTTATCAGAAGGTACTCGTTCTTCCGCAGTTTTTCCAAAGTTAGGGCCTTTTTTAGCTTTATCTAAAAGTGCTTTGCCTTCTTTAGATTGGAACATAATATCATATTTTTCAAGGTTTTTAACTTGAGCTGTTGAAGTCGGTTCAACATTGTTCATTTCTTCATTATGAATTTGTGCAGCATCTTCTGGCGTATTGCCTGTTGCAGATTCGCTTGTTATTTTTTCTGCAGGGTTTTTATCATTTGCAGTAGATATTTCTTTTGCTTGAGATTCTTCGCTTCGCTCTGAATGACTGGCAGGGTCAGTTTCTGCAGGTTTATTTGATTCAGTTTTTGGTTCTGTTTTGGTTTCTGCAGGTTTTTCTGTTGCTTGAGTATTATTATCTTTATTTGAAATATATTCTTTTATTTCTTCGGCTGTTAATGTTTTTCCTTGTTTATAATCATTTATTTCCGTAATATTACCTTCAGCATCTTTGACTATTTCTTTAGTCAAATTATGATTATTATCATATTCATAGTCATAAGAAGCTGTAACTTTACCTTCGGCATCTTTGGTGGTTATTTTAGTCCTTTTACCATGGCTACCATATTCATATTCATTAGTTTTTACAACATTGCCGTCTTTGTATTTTGATTCTGTTGATTTTACAAGCTTGCCGTCTTTATATTCTTTTTCAGTAGTCGCCCTAACATTACCGTCAACATCTTTATATGTTGATGTTACAACATTACCATCACTATTATATACATCTTCTTGTATACGATCAGTCTCTTTTATTATTTCTTTTACAACCTTGCCATTTTGATGTTCAGATTCGATTGTTGTTTTA
>CAKUVB010000033.1 GCA_934693215.1 uncultured Candidatus Melainabacteria bacterium | reverse complement strand
GTTCCAAACAAACTCAACGGTCAACAATATCGTTGAAGCAATTAATGAAATAAACCCAAAAGCACCTAAACAATACTATCACATGCCGGTAGAAAATCCTGAAGTAATTTCTATAAACGGAGAACTCCAGTTTTTACCTAATACCAATCCTAAAGATATGACATTTCAACAAATAACAAACCAATATATTTATTAGAATATATTATTCAAGAAGTGAGATATAATAAAAAGCTAAAAAGACTTAACGTAATAAAACAATAATACTTATTATGTACAACGAGGAATACTACCATTACCGGCTTCTCTTATCCATTGTAAGCCCTGTTCTCCTGATACAAGATGTGCAAAACCTCGAAAATATGAGTTCTTAACAAAATTTCCTTTTCCACTAAGATACAAACGTTCATCTTTCATTAAAGGTTTTTTATTAGAATTTATTGCTAAATACAGACGAGTAACTACACCTTGCGAACAAGAATGAGCTTCTAATACGTAAATCCTTCCATCATAGGCTTTATAAGATTTTTTACGTCCTTCATAAACTCCACGTTTTTCATTAGAAAAAAATTTGATTTCTCTTGTTCGATTTCTTCCTACATATTTCGTCAACAATTCATCAATCTCATTTGGATTATAGATTCCATCTTGACTCATTGATTTCATAGTTGATTTTAATAATAAACTTATCCCTTTAATTGAATTCTTACGGGATTTGGGTGACGATTCATTGAAATTTACTTGAACTGGTGTTTCTTTTCGTTTTAGATTAAATGGATTCGCAACTTTAGTTTTATCTTCTCCAACCTTTACTTGCAAAGAATCAACAATTTTTGTCATTGTTGAAGTAACTGCATTTTTAACTTCATTTGTATCTGTTTGAATACTTTGCGTTATATTTTTTTGAGGAAACTTAAATTTTAATTTACTTTTTACTATAGCCAACAAAGACAAAGTTGCAAATGCCAACAAAACAAGTCTTTTCGTATCAAGATAAGAGTCCTTCTTCTCTGACTCTTTAGGCAAAACATTATAATAAGTTTTAGACTGTAACTTATTAGTTTTATTATTAGTTAAATTTATTTGATTTTTTGGGATAGTATTAATTATATTCATTGAACTATTTATATAAAACAGCTAATTTTATTTTTTGCTATTCTTCTCTGATTTGAATATACTTATCACCAAATCAAATAATAGTTGGTTTCTAACTACGTTTGCATATTTATAATAACGATATTGCAATTCCATACTAAGATGGTTTCCTACTCTATATTTTCCAAAAGCAGAAGCACCCCATATAAACATTGATTGATGAGGGGTAACAGCAAATTGCAACCCTGCAAAAGCACCATACCCATAAGATAATCTATTTTTTATATTTCCTACAAAACTTAAATTAACTGTATTGTCAGAATACCAAACAGGAGAAAAATATCCTCCGTACAAATATCCTTTATTATCATAAATATTTTCTAAATTCTTTCTATAACCTGAATTATAAGAAACAATATCTGCTGAGATTTTTTGTAAATAAGGTTTTGATAAATCATACCTAAATAATTTTCCAACCCCCAACATACCTTCCCAATATGGATTTGAATAAATATTGTATCCTTCCTTCAACCCGATACCAGCTTTACCGAACACATAAGAACGTCTTGGTAATCTATAGCTTGAATCAATATACAAATTATTATCTGCAATTTGTCCTGTAAACTTGTTGTTTATCATCACACCCACAGCAGACAAAAATGTTTGCTCTGAATTATTTCTATGAAACCCTAATTTTAGATTAAAATCATCATTTTTATAATATTTTACCCAAGTATCAGTTAATAGCATCGCTCCTCTATCTTGAAAAATCTTTACACCCAAATCACCTTTTATAGCAAAATTTTTATTCACCCTTCCTTGAGCACCTAATCTTATTTCATTTGTTAAATTATTTTTAGGTTCAACACCTTGCCCCAATAACCGTCCTGAAGTATAAACGTACATAATATAATCAAGATAGACTTGCATATTTTTTTCATAACAAGAATTACTCAATGCGATTTTGTTTACATCAAGCTTAAACTCCTCATTTAATTTTTGAACATACATTTCATACCCTGCTACAAATTGATAAGCACGTTTCCTATGAATTTCATTCTCTAAACGTATTACATCACCAGTTTGAGCCATTGAATGAAGAATTTTCATAGCATCATCAAACAATTCTAGATTATAATATGCTTTTGCTTTTAAAAATTGCGTATCCTGTGTTGAATCTAATTTTGAAAGTTCTCTCAACCCCAACAGCTCAGAGCCAGTTGATACATAACTTTGATTCAAACTCATTTGTGCAAATTTATCATACGAACTTTTTATCAAAATATTGTCATACACACTTCTAGCTTGTGTAGAATCTTTTTCAACAATTGAAAGATTTGCTTGCACAAATAAACCTTCCTCTGTATCAAGCAAATCATTCTCCATTGCAACTTTATAAGCATTTTTGTAATCTCTTAATTTTGTAAGTATTTTCAAATACAATACTGATGTATATTTTGTTTTACATTTTGAATTATACAAATCTTCTATTTCTATTTTCGCACTATGATAATCCTCTTGTTCAATCAATAACTCAACATTATTAATAATATTTTCATAATAATTACATACAAAATCATCTAAATTATACTCATTTAGATTTTCACAATACCCAATATTGAAATTTATACTGAGAAAAACAATTAATAATATTAATAGTTTTTTCATAAAAATATGATAAAAAACAAGAAAAATTAATATAATAAGTCAATATGGTAATATCCGATAGAAAATACCATTATCTTAATATTAAATTATGTATAAATTAATAAAAATCTTGGCAAATTTTATTTTTACGAGTTTTCAATACAGTATGAATATACAATCTATCCCCCAACAACAACCTACATTTACTGCTAGAAACAAAGAACTTAAAAATGCTGATAAGATTATGCGTAATTTAATGCACGAATATCCGGCATTTTCAACTTCTCGTGCTAAGTATTATGATATTTACACTACGAAACCTCAATCTAGAATGAAGCTAATGCCTATATACTGGAAATTACATGCTGCAAGAAATGAGCTTTCAAAATATGAAGGATCAGAATTAATCAATAAAACTTTTGATATGGTAAAAGAAGAAAAAAATGCAAACTGTGCTGAATTTGCACAAATGGCAAGAGGAGCATTTCTTGCTAACGGATACAAAGATGTAAAAATAGGTTCTTTAAGAATCCATTTCCCTAAAGAGGACTCTTTTTTACCGCCTCTTGTAGCAAGCAAAAGAGCAGATCATAACGTATTAATAGTTAATGCAGGAAAAAATGCTAAACTGGACGACCCAAAAACTATATCTAAAAAAGCATTTGTTGTTGACCCTTGGGGTGGATTTTGTGACTATGTAGCGAACGCATTTAACAAGTATAAAGGTATATTTTTAAGAAACTTACCTCCAGAAGAACAAACAGCTCCAAAGAAATTTATATTTGCAGAAGTTAAACCATTAAATGTTACAGAAACAACTTGTTCGACTATGGCAGAAAAACACCCTGAACTTGTTGTTAAAAACAAATAATATTTTTATCTGAGAGTTGCTATATGATTGTAATATAATAAATGTTGTAACAAACAATTTAGAGAGGGTAATAATATGCAATCAGTTTTAGAAAAAATTAATTCACCAGCTGATGTAAAAAAGCTATCAATTGAGGAAATGACGACTTTATCTCAAGAAATTAGAGAAGCTATAATAAAAAAAGTTAATACAACAGGTGGTCACATGGCTCCAAATCTTGGCATTGTAGAAACAACAATTGCTTTGCACTATGTATTTGATTCACCTAAAGATAAAATCATATATGATGTTTCTCACCAATGTTATACTCATAAATGTTTAACTGGTAGAAAAGAAAGTTTTACCACACCTGAAACATACCTAAAATATTCAGGATTCACTAACCCTGAAGAAAGCGAACACGATTTATTCGTTGTTGGACATACATCAACTTCTGTAAGTTTAGCAACAGGTGTTGCTAAAGCAAGAGATTTGAAAGGTGAAACAGGTAATGTAATTGCATTAATAGGTGATGGCTCTCTAAGCGGTGGAGAAGCCTTTGAAGGTCTTGATAATGCTGCAGATTTAAATAGCAATATTATTATTTTAGTAAACGATAATGAAATGTCTATTGCTGAAAATCATGGTGGTTTGTATGGCAATCTTAAACTTTTAAGAGAAACTAAAGGTAAAGCTGAATGTAATTTCTTTAAATCATTAGGCTTTGAATACTTATACCTTGAAAACGGTCACGATTTCAATGAACTTATCCAAACCTTTAATAACGTTAAAGATACAAAACACCCTGTAGTTATACATCTACACACAACAAAAGGGAAAGGACTACCTCAAGCTGAAGAAAATAAAGAAAAATTCCATTGGGTTTCTCCTGGAATACTTGATAAAAAAACTCCGGTTGATACTTCTGAAAATTATACAACCGTAACAAAAGAATATATCTTAAACAAAATCAAACAGGACAAAACTGTTCTTGCTATCTCAGCTGCAACTCCAGGGGCATACGGCTTTACCCCTGACTATAGAGCAAAACTTGGTAAAAATTATACCGATGTTGGTATAGCAGAAGAACACGGTATTGCTTACGCCTCAGCAATGGCTAAATGTGGAGCAAAACCAATATTCCCTGTTTTAAGTTCTTTCGTACAAAGAACTTATGACCAGCTCTCTCAAGATTTATGCCTTAATAATTCTCCTGCGACATTATTAGTATATTGGGGAGGTATTTCCGGAGCTGATATGACACATTTAGGGTGTTTTGATATTCCATTGATTAGTAATATTCCAAATATGGTTTACTTAGCACCAACTTGTAAAGAAGAATATCTAGCGATGTTGGATTGGGCAGTAGAACAAACAAACCACCCTGTTGCAATTAGAGTGCCTTTTAGCAACTTTATTATAACGGGTAAAGAGTATTCAAAAGATTATTCAAATCTTAATAAATATCTTGTAGAACAACAAGGTAAAGATATCGCAATTATAGGTGTTGGCGATTTCTTTGAATTGGGTAAAAAAGTTGCTAACATACTAAAAGATAAAGGCATCAGTGCAACATTAATAAATCCTAGATATATTACAGGAATAGATACCGAATTATTAAACCAATTAAAAGAAAATCATAAAACAGTTATAACACTTGAAAATGGTATTCTTAATGGAGGTTTTGGTGAAAAAATTGCAAGTTTCTATGGAGATTCAGATATCAAAGTTCTTAACTTTGGTGCTAAAAAAGAATTTACGGATAGAGAACCTCTTGATAAACTTTATGAAAAATACCATTTAACACCTGAACTTATAGTTCAAGATATTGAAAAAGTTTTATAAATAAGAAACAGGGTTGATATTATAACAACCCTGTTTTTTAAAAATAATTCAAAATTTCTTTTAAATCTTTATTTTTTATAACTACACTGGCTTCTTTTTCTAAAATAGGTTTCCCACAAAAAGAAACTCTGTTATCAGCATATCTGAACATACTCAAATCATTTGCACCATCTCCAACCACTAAAGTTTCTTTAGAGGTTAGACCTAACAAATTTTGTAAAGTTTTAAGCATTTCCCCTTTTGAGTAGCTGAACATCATTTCTCCGCCAACTTGTCCTGTTAGTTTTCCGTCTTTTGAATGTAATATATTCGAAAATTCAGCATCAAGTCCGAGTTTTTTAGCAAAAGGAACTGTTGCATTTTTAAAACCTCCGGAGAAACACACAACTTTATACCCTTTTTCCTTTAAGGAACATATCGTTTCTTCTGCACCATACATTAGAGGCAAGGCTTCACAAACCTTATTAACAACATTAACATCAAGACCTTTTAACAAACTCACACGCTTAGTTAAACTTTCAAAAAAATCTAACTCACCTTGCATTGCAGAATCTGTAATCTTTTTGACCTGTTCTTCTATACCAACTTCTCTTGCGAGAAATTCTATAGTTTCACCGTCCATTAATGTGGAATCAAAATCAAATACTGCTAACTTCACTTTTGCACCTATGCTGATAATTTAATATACTTAGGATTATGAACACCATCGATTTTTTCAATTTCAGAAAGAGTTTTATCACTTACATCTGAATCAATATTTATCACCATGATTGATTCAGTTTCGTGTTTATCATTTTTCTGAACAACATTCATAGAGCCAATATTAATATCATTTTCTCCAATAACTTTTGCAACTTTTGCAATCATTGAAGGTTTGTTTACGTGAGGGACAAGCAACATATGTTTTTGAGGACGAATACTTGTTTCATAATCGTTTATTTTGACAATTCTAGGAATATCTTTTGCAACAAGAGCCCCAGCTACTGTTGTTGTTGTTTTTTCTGTTGTTAATTTAATTGTTAGCAAACCTGCAAAATTACATTTAACCTTTGAACGTGTTGAGATTATATCAATCCCACGTTTTTTTGCTAAAACAGGAGCATTTACATAATTAACACCTTCAAGTAATGATGACAATGCACCTTTTAAAACTGCAACTTCTAACGGCTGAATATCTAATTCTGCCAAATCTCCTTGAGCAGTAATTTCTATTGTTTTTATCATTCCGTCTGCAATCTGCATAGCCAGTTCCCCTGAATTTTCTGCAATTTGCATATAATCCTTGACTGGCTCTAGTTTATCAGGTCTTAAAGATGGAATATTAACAGCAGAAGTCGCAGAACCACCCGACAACACTTCTTTTATTTGTTCGGCAACATCAATTGCAACATTCATTTGAGCCTCTGTCGTACTTGCTCCTAAATGTGGAGTTAGAACTATGTTTCCTGTACATTCTATAAGAGGACAATTTTCTATATGAGGTTCATTTTCATAAACATCTATAGCTGCAGCAGCTACTTGTCCATTCTCAATTGCATCTTTTAAATCCTGTTCGTTTATAATTCCGCCTCTTGCACAATTAACAAGTCTTACACCTTTTTTCATTTTGGCAATAGTATCTTTGTTAATCATATTAATAGTATCTTTTGTTTTTGGAACATGAACGGTAATAAAATCACATTTACCCCAGAAATCATCAAGCGAGGAAACATACTCTCCACCCATTTTTTCAACTATTTCTTTTGATGTGAACGGGTCAAAAACAACTATTTTCATACCTAAAGCTAAAGCGACTTGTGCAACATGTGAGCCTATTTTCCCTAGTCCAATAATCCCAAGAGTTTTAGAATACAATTCAGTTCCCGTAAACTTTGCTCTGTCCCATTTACCTTGTTTTGTAGAAGTTGCTGCCGGAGCTATATTACGAGCCATTGCTAGCATAAGAGCAACTGTATGCTCTGCAGCTGCCATTGTATTACCATCTGGTGAATTTACAACAATAATACCCTTTTGTGTTGCGGAATCTAAATCTATATTATCAACACCAACACCAGCTCTACCTATTATTTTTAAATTTTTAGCCGCCTCAATAATTCTAGGAGTAACTTTTGTCTGACTCCTGACCATCAAAGCATCATATTGCCCGATTTTTTCTACCAACTCATCTTCTGACATTGTTGGCAAAAAATCTACATCTGCAACAGAAGATATAATATTTCCTGCTGACTCATTTATTTTATCTGTAACTAAAACTTTCATTAAAACTCCTTTATTTTAAGGCTTCAATAAGTGTTTTCACACCATTACCTAATTCAAACTTATGACCTAATTTGTATAATGTAGCCTCTAATGCACCTATAGCAGCAATCAAATCTCTATCACACACAAAACCTAATGTTCCCATTCTAAAGATTTTATCTTTTAATTTTGCTTGCCCGTTAGCAACTACAATATCAAAATCATTTTTCATTGTACTTCTAATATCAGGAACTGATATACCTTCAGGTGGCAATATAGACGTAATCGAATGACTCGCATTATTATCATCTTTTACCAACAACTCAAGATTAATAGCTCTCAAAGCTTTTCTTAATGCCATGCAATGACGTTTATGGCGAGCATTCATATTCTCAATGCCTTCTTCTTTTATCATTTTTAAAGCAGTATTAAGTCCAACAATCAGATTTACAGCAGGTGTAAATGGAGTTGTATCACCTTCTACAGCTTTTTTATGTGCAGCCCAATCAAAATAAAAACTAGGGTGTTTACATTGTTCATAAACCTTCCAAGCTCTTTCATTTGCAACTAAAAAAGCAAGTCCCGGAGGTATCATAAACCCTTTTTGAGAACCTGAAACAAGAACATCAATTCCCCATTCATCAGGTTTTACCGGCATTGCACAAACAGATGTAACACCATCAACAACTGAAATTGCTCCGTGTTCTCTTATTATTGAACAAAGAGTTTTCACATCATTAGCTGCACCTGTAGAAGTTTCGCTATGAGTAAGTGTAACTATTTTAATTTCTTTATTTGTATCTTCTGCCAATCTCTTTTTCAAAACTTCAGGGTCAATAACCTGTCCTGCTTCAACTTCTATTTTTTCAACATCAGCACCTCTTGATTCTGCTATTTTTGCCCATCGATTACCAAAATTTCCTAATGATAAGCACAAGACCTTATCACCTTCGTTGACTAAATTTTCAAGAGCAGCACACATTGCACCTGTACCACTTGAAGTAAACATAAATACATCATTTTTTGTTTGAAAAACATATTTAAGATTTTCATACACTTCTTTTAATATAGAGGAGAATTCGGACGAACGATGACCTATTGGGTGTTTTGCAATTTCTAACATTACTGATTCAGGTACTGGAGTAGGTCCAGGAATCATCAAAAAAGTTTTGTCTTTCATTTTTTCTCTCCTATATTATCCACTCTTGTATTCTGACATATTTTTCATTTTTGGGATAGTTATTAAGAAGTTTTAAGATTAAAAATATTAATAAGCAACTTTAAAAAGTTTTCACACTTTATACATATAGGTATATATTTTAGGTAAGATTTATGGCAACAGAAATAAATAAATTTACTCAAACAACACATAATACAATGTTGCAAACAGAAAAAAGCACACCTATACAATCTTCTAAAAAAGTAGAACCTGAACAAAACAAAGAATCAAACAAAGCTATAAAATACATGATAGGAGCAACTGCTGTTGCTTCAATTATTGCTTTTGGAATTCTAAGCAAAAAAGGTTATTTAGGAAAAAATGTTAAAAATGCGTTATGGGGAGCATCAAAACCTAATACGGTTAAGCCCAATGTATCTTCAACTATTAATAATATACTAACTCCTGACCAAAAAGCGAAATCAATACTTGCAAATTTATATCAAAAGGTTATAGATAATGCAAATAAATCCAGTAATAATAGACGTGCTGGGATATTTGAACAATGTAAAAACAATATAGATACTCTTGATACTAAAACCGTTTACGGCAATTTACTAGATGCGTTATACAAAGATTTACGACTCGGAGAATATTCAACATCGAATATAATAACAAAAGATATTGATAAAATAACCGCTCAAAGTTCTTCTTTAATAAAAGTAAAAAATGCACATGGTTGGCACTATCGGATACCGAATTCTCGACAAGGAAAAGAAACTGTTGACAGAATTTCTGTCAATGCTCTTGCTGATGAAAGTTTAATCAGAGAACTTGATGATTTATTTAGCTCAGGAAAAGTAAAAGGATATTACAAAACTCCTGACCAAGCTTTAAATTGGCTAGAAAGACACGATCCGATTACAATATATTTAGATGAAGCTGCAAATAAAAACACCTTAGATGCAATAAAATCCGTTTGTGAAAAATATATCCGTTCAACAGATGATGTTCTGTTAGGTGATAAATTTGCACCCGGTATGGCTCTACAAAAATCTCCAACAGCAAAAGATATAGAAGCTTTACTATCTCAAGCTCAAACGGTTGACCCACAACTTGAATCAGTTTTAAGAAAACAATTTACAGAAATTTCAACAGGGAATTTAAAAACATCTGCAGGTTACATTGAAGCTACTAAAAAGCTTTTAGAATTAATCAAATAGATTTTATATCTTATCTATTTCTATTTCTGCTAAATTTTTGACAACATAAGGCGAGGTTTCAAGTAAATCCTTAGCCTCAATTTGCCCTGTAGCAACAAGGATTGTTTTTTCTATACCTGCATTTTTTCCAGCTAAATAATCCATCGGAGCATCACCAATCATAATTGTAGTTTTAGGATTAGCTTTTATTATTTCTAAAGCCATTTTTGCAGGAACTCCACTTTCTTTATGTTCAGGTGTTGACTCTCGTCCAATTACAACTTCAAATAAATCTAACCAATCAAAATGTTCAAGTGTCATCATCGTAGATTCTTTAGAATCTGAAGTTACGATTCCACATTTTATACCTAAAGAATTAACTTTTTTAATAAAATCAATTGCTTTATCAATAGGCTTTGTGTATTTTTGCATATCTGCATAAAATATCTTGTTTACTTTATCAAAAATTTCTTCAATGTCTTTATGATTTGTCGTAATCCCACAATCTTGCAAATTTTGACAAAAAATATCTATAATTTTAGGACGAGAATAAAGGGCTGTAATCCCATCACTTAGCATTTTTCCGGTTACAACATCATAACCTAAAAACAAACAAAGCTTTGAAAACATATCTTTATTCATATCAAAATGATTTATTATGTTTTCGGCTCTAAGTTCCGTCATTTTGCCCCAAAAATAATGTAAATCAATAAATGTTCCATCTTTGTCAAATAATATTGTTTCTATATTATTTATTATCCAATTGTTCGTCTTTAAACTAATCACGCATATTCTCCAATGATACATCTATAAGATTTTTTGCAATTTTAACGGCTTCTGCCATTGATTTTTCATTTGTTAAAATATCATCTTGAACAAGATAATCTTTAATTATTTTTCTAGCATAAGACCCTACAGCAAGGCAATTTGGACGAACTCCACACATTTTAGCAAGTTCTGTTGATTTTGTATTAGTTCCTCCTGACATCATTATATATGCTGGCATTTTTGCATTTTGGAATAATTGAGCAGTCGCAACTGATTGAAGCGTTGTACCAAACTCATCATTACTTCCACTCATTGCAATACCGTCAGCCTGTATTATTGTTGTATAAGGCTTTCTTTTTGACAACATTCTCTCAACTCGTTGTTTTAGTTTTACATCACCTAATGCTGAACGGTCGATTGAAATACATAACATACCATCAAAATAATCCATTATTTGTTGCCATTTTTTATCAACATCAGCTTCATCTTCTGTGATTGCGTGAAATTCAATACAATCAAGACCTTTTGCAACAAGTTCAGGAAGAATTTCATTGTAATCTTGTAATTGAGTAACCATTTCTATAGCTTTATTTGGACATTGTTTCGCACACTGTGTACAACCTAAGCATCTTTCTTTTTTTACGCTATAAGCTTCACCTTCTATAATTGCATCGTGCGGGCAAACGGATTTACAAACACCACATTTTACACATTTCTCAGAATCTATAATAGCTTTTGTAATATGTGGGTCACCATCTATACCTACACTTACGCATAAATATCTGTCTTTTTCTATTCCTGCATTTTTCAAGCCACGTTTTGCGGCATCTACGATTTCCGGCTTTGCACAAACATCAAAAAACATACAACCAGCCTTTGAGTAAATAGTAACAAGCCTTTCTACTTCTATAGCATCTTCATTACCTGCACCACAGACTAGCTTAAAACATTGTTTTTTATCTAATAAATCTTTTAACATAATTTGAACCCTTAAATTTTATTTACGAATAATTTATACTACGACAAAATTAAGAATTCAATATTATATTAATTATTTTCTTCCTGTTTTATTTATAGAAACAACATCATGAACTCGCATTGCAAAATATGGAACTTTTTGACCTTTTTCAATCAAGAATATAACAAAGTTATCATTGAAAGAAAAACTTCTACCTCGAATTGGTTCAAGACAAGTACATCTCACCATCGCCGCAGCCTCGCTTTTTAGTTTGATACCTTCATTATTCATTTTGAAATCTACGGTTTCTATTGTTTTATCTATTCTAAAATTCGTATTCGCAATATTATGACCTTCTAATTCTCCAAAATTTGTAACTTTGTACAAGTTTATATTTGGAATCATTAATGTGTCATCTTTTACGAAATTTTTATTACCTTTGTAATTTTTTTCTTTTTGATTAATATCAGCAAAAGATTTAGCAAAAGTTTCATTATTGTTTGTTCTATACAAAAGAACTTCATCTTTACCTTTGGTATAAAGTTTTACCGCAAAATCTTTATCATTGTTATAGAACATTACATGTACATTTTTATATAATTTTGAATTACTATTATCTTTTATACCAAAATATTGAACAGGTTTTCTATTTTTACCAAAATAACCTTGAGGAAGTTTATCAAAGGCACTTAGAAATTGAAAATCTTTTTTTAACATTGCATAAACAAAAAGTTTATTAGGTTGATATGAAAAATCGAACATATCTAAGATGTCACTTTTTTCATGGAATTTCTTTTTTATACCTTTTTCTATTTCTTTTTTTAATTTTGGAGATACTATTCCAGACTTAGTATAATATGCAGAAATATCTATGTTGTTTTTGGTAAACTCTTTTTTGTTCAAATCAGTTGCCATTTTAGAATTAAAATCTACAAATTTGATTGGAGCTTTTACGATATTCTCTAAGATTTCATTCCACACAATTTGAAAAGTCCCAACCCATATACGATTTTCTGTAACAGATTGAGTAGTCATTGTTGGCAAAACTTCAATAGAATCATCTGTTGCAAACGACCTTAGAGGAATTAAAGATAAACCTATTGCCAAAACAAAT